>JAHBXY010000194.1 GCA_019636275.1 Planctomycetota bacterium
CCTCGTAGAGGGCCACGTAGCTGCGCGCGCTGCGCGTCCAGCTGAACTCCTGCGCCATGCCGGCGCGCACGAGCTTGCGCCACAGGGCCGGCCGCCGCCAGCAGGCCATGGCCCGGTCGAGCGCCTGCACCAGCGCCTCGCGCGTGCACGCGCCGAAGGTGAACCCCGTCGCCCGGCCCGCGCGCAGGGTCGCCGGGTCGGCGTCGACGACCGTGTCGGCCAGGCCGCCCGTGCGCCGCACGACGGGGACCGCGCCGTAGCGCAGGCTGTAGAGCTGCGTCAGCCCGCAGGGCTCGAAGCGCGAGGGCATGACGAAGATGTCCGCCGCGGCCCACGTCGCGTGGGCGAGCTCCTCCGTGTAGCCCACGTGCACGGCGAGCCGCCCGTCATGGCGCGCCGCCTCGCGCTCGAGCGCCTTGGCGAAGGCGCGCTCGCCCGTGCCGCACACGAACACCTGCACCGGGCGGCGCATGAGCTGCGGCAGGGCGTCGACGAGCAGGTCGACGCCCTTCTGCTCGACGAGCCGCCCCACCGACGCGACCAGCGGCACGCGCGGGTCGTCGAGGAGGCCCAGGCGGTCGCGCAGGGCGGCCTTGTTGTCGGCGCGCGCCCCGAGCGTCTCGGGGTCGTAGGGGCGCTCGATCAGCGGGTCGCGCGACGGGTCCCACACCGAGTAGTCGGCCCCGTTGAGGATCCCGACCAGCCGGTCGCCGCGCGCGCGCAGGAGGCCGTCGAGCCCGCAGCCCAGCGTCGGCGTGCAGATCTCGCGCGCGTAGGTGGGGCTCACCGTCGTCACGCGGTCGGCGAAGGCGATCCCGCCCTTGATGAACGAGAGCTGCCCGTGGAACTCGACGCCGTCGACCGACCACAGCGCCGGCGGCAGCCCGAGCGCGTCGAAGGCCTCGCGCGGGAAGAGGCCCTGGTAGGCGAGGTTGTGGATCGTGAACACGGTCGCCGGCCGGCGGCGCTCGCGCGAGAGGAGCGCCGGCACGAGCCCCGTGTGCCAGTCGTGCGCGTGCACGACCTCGGGCCGCCAGTCGAGCCCGGCGCGCCCGAGGGCCACGTCGACCGCGCCCCGGCAGAACGCCGCGAAGCGCGCCGCGTTGTCCGGCCAGTCGGCGCCGTCGGGCCCCAGGTAGGGGCTCCCGGGCCGGTCGAACAGCCCGGGCGCGTCCAGCAGGTAGAGCGGCATGCGCGTGCCCGGGAAGGTGCCGCGGAGGAGCCGCGCGCCGCCGCCCAGCCGCTCGCCCGCCGGCGCGAGGTCGGGCACCTGCTCGCGCGCCTGCGGGTAGGCGGGCATGAGGAGGCGCACGTCGTGGCCGAGCGCCCGCAGGGCCGCGGGCAGGCTGCCACACACGTCGCCCAGCCCGCCGGTCTTCATGAGCGGGTGGGCCTCGGCCGTCACGAAGAGAACGTCCATCCCGGCCTCCCCGGGAAGCGCGGACACTCCCCGGAGGACAGCACGGCGAGGGCCGCCCCGCGGCGCGCGCGGCCGCCCCTCGCCGGGGCGGGCGATGAGTCAGCCCTGGCCCGCGGCGGGCCCGAGATGCGCCGCCGGGTCGCCCAGGGCGGCCAGGTAGAGCCCGCGGACGGCCGCGACGTGCTCGTCGAGGCGGTCCGGCGCCCAGCCGGCCGTGGGCACCGGTGGCAGCACGTCGACCACGATCGTCCCGGGCAGCGGGCCAGTCGCGTCGAACAGGGGCGCCGCCCCGCGGATCACGATCGGCACCAGCGGGACGCCGGCGGCCAGGGCCAGGTGGAAGGCGCCCTTCTTGAACTCGCCCACCTGGCCATCGCGGTTGCGCGTGCCCTCGGGGGCGATGATCGTGCACCAGCCGCGCCGCAGGAGGTCCTCGACGCGGGCGAGCACGCCCGCCCAGTGGCCGCGGTCGCCGCGCGCGATCAGCGGGTGGCCGCCCATGGCCCAGCCCCAGCCGATGAACGGCAGCCAGGCGTTCTCGCGCTTGCCGAACACGAGCCAGCCGGGCCGCGCCAGGATGCCGTTCACGAAGAAGTCGAGCGTGTTCGTGTGGTTGAACAGGAACACGGCCGGGCGCTGGGCCAGGTGCTCGCGCCCCGAGGCCAGCACGACCTTGATCCCGGCGAGCGCCAGGCAGGCGCGCGCGGCGAGGTGGCCGGCGAGGAGCGACAGGCGGTTGCGCCACCCGAGCGTGGGCCACAGCGCCGCGAGCGGCGCCAGGAGCGCGAACAGGAGCGCGCTGTAGGCGAAGGCGAAGAGGACGACCAGCCGGCTGCGGCTCACGACTTCACGGCCTCCGCCGGCGCGGGGGCGGGCGCGGGCGCGACGACGGGGCGCCCGCGGCGCGTCAGCCACACGAAGAGGGGCACGGCCACGGCCACGATCAGCAGGGCCACGACCTGCGTCTCGGTCAGCGGGTAGCCGAGGGCGCGCAGGAACACGTCGTGGTCGCGGCGCAGGTGCTCGACGACGAAGCGCAGCGGCGCCTGCAGGAGGAGCGTGAGCACGAACGTCTGCCCGACCCGCGTCTGCAGCCGCGCGCGGTAGGCGACGAGGAGCGCGGCGATCACGAGCACGCCCAGGCCCTCGTAGAGCTGCGTCGCGTGCACGGGCGGGGTGCCCTCGAGGAGGCCCGCCGGGCCGAGGATCGCCTCCATGGCCGGCGTCAGCTCGCGCTTGCCCAGGTGCGGGTCGAAGGTGCAGGGGAGCCGCTCCTCGGCCATCTGCAGCCAGGGCAGGCTCCACGGCGGGTAGCGCACCGAGAGGAGCGCGCCCGGGCCCGCCTCGCGCCCCCAGCAGCAGCTGAACGCCAGGCAGCCCAGGCGGCCGAAGAACAGCCCCAGCGGGAGCACCGGGGCCACGGCGTCGAACACGGCCAGGGTGTCGGCGCGCCGGCGGCGCAGCCAGAAGGTCCAGCCGGCGACGACGCCGATCGCCGCGCCGAAGTAGGTCAGGCCGCCGCGGGTCAGGTCGAACACGCGCGTGAGCGGCACGGCCTGGCCCTTCGTGACGCCCGGCTGGAGGCCGAGCTTGCGCGTGGCCGGGCCGTCGACGACCTCGAGCCAGGCGGCCTCGCCGCGACCGGCGGTGCGCACGACGAAGCCGCGCGTCGCCGTGACGATGCCGTCGTCGCCGCGGCGCGAGCGGGCGCGCACGCGCACCTCGACGTCCTGCCCCGCGGCCTGCTCGGCGATCCGGTCGGCCGCGCGCGCGGCATCGACCTCGTCGCCCCGGAAGGACACGCGCGCCTCGCCCGCGTGCGTGCGCAGGACCAGCACGTCGCCCGCGACGAGCGGCTCGACCGGGCCCGGGCTCAGCCGCCCCGGCGGCCGGTCGGCGAACATGGTGTCCCACTGCTCGACGATGAACACGACGCGCGCCCCGAGCAGGCCGCACACGAGGCCGACGAGCGCCAGCTCGACGACGAGCTCGCGGTCGATCCCGCGCTGGCCGGCCCAGCGGACGGCCAGGGCCAGCGCGAGCACGGTGCCGACGACCATGCACACGCCGTAGGTGGGCAGGGTGAGGAAGGGCAGCTCGAGGTGCGGCAGCATGGGGCGGAGAGCTTACCTGCTGGCGCCACGGCGCACGCGCCGGGGGGCGCCCCGGCACGGCCGCCGGTCCACCCGCCGCGCCGACCCCTGGTATCTTCTGCGCCTCACGTCCGGGTCCCGAGGTCACCACATGAAGCGTCCGCTCGTCGTCTGCGCCGCCGCGGCCCTGTTGGGCCTGGTCGGGGCGCTGTCCGCCCAGCAGCCCGCCGGGGCGCAGGAGCGCCGCCCGATCCCGGCCGACAAGGACCCGGTGACCACGCCGTCGGGCCTGCGTTACTCGGTGCTCACGCCGGGCGGCGAGGGGCCGCGGCCGAAGCTGCGCGACGCGGTGACGGTCCACTACACGGGCTGGCTCGAGGACGGGACGATCTTCGACTCGTCGGTCGCGCGCGGGCAGCCGGCGACCTTCCGGCTCGGGCAGGTGATCGAGGGCTGGAACGAGGGCCTGGCGCTCATGACGCCCGGGGCGCGCCACAAGCTCGTGATCCCCTACAAGCTCGCCTACGGCGAGCAGGGCCGCCCGCCGACGATCCCGCCCAAGGCCACGCTGATCTTCGAGGTCGAGCTGCTCGAGGTGCAGGTCGCGCCGGAGGCCCCCGTGTTCCGCGCGGCGACCGCCGCCCAGACGACGACGGCCAGCGGGCTCAAGGTCGAGACCCTGGCCGCGGGCGAGGGCCCGGCCTGCACCGACCAGGACTCGTTCGTCCTGCGCTACGCCTTCTGGACCACCGAGGGCAAGCTCCTCGACTGCACCGCCGACAGCGGCCAGGAGATCCGGGCGCGCACGGCGGACCTGAGCCTGCGCTTCATGAAGGAGGCCGTGCTGCTGATGAAGAAGGGCAGCCGGCTGCGCCTCGAGGTCCCGCCGGCGCTCGGCTTCGGCGCGCGCGGCATGCCCGGCCTGCCGCCCAACTCGACGACGGTGTGGGAGCTCGAGATGATCGACCTCACCGCGCCGCTCCCCGTCCCGGCGTTCGCGGCCACGCCGCCCGACAAGCTGAAGAAGACCGCCAGCGGCCTCGGCTACGAGGTGCTGAAGGAGGGCACCGGCCGCCAGCCGAAGATGGGCGAGCAGGTGACGGTCCACTACGCCGGCTGGCTGACCGACGGCACGCTGTTCGACGCGTCGTTCTCGCGCGGCGAGATGGCCACCTTCCGCCTGGGCCAGGTGATCCCGGGCTGGAACGAGGGGCTGCAGCTGATGAAGGTCGGCGGCGTGTGCCGCTTCACGATCCCGGCCGACCAGGCCTACGGCGCCCGCGGCTCGCCGCCGGTGATCCCGCCCGACGCCACGCTCGTGTTCCTCGTCGAGCTCCACGGCGTAGAAGACTGACGGTGCGCCTGGCGAACGCTTTACTTCGCCGGGCGTCGCCCGCTACGATGGGCCGCCTCGCAGGAGGCCGCCCGTGCTCGCCAAGCTGATCGACCACCTCTCGGTGAAGAAGAACCGCGACCTGGCCTGCGCGTCGCTCGGCATGGCCTCGCTGCTCACCGGGCAGAAGGCGCTGGCGCTGGGCCTCTTCGCCAAGGGCTTCGCCGGCCTCGAGCAGGAGTGGCGCCGCGTCAACGCCTTCGAGGGCACGGGCCAGGAGCGCTGGCGCCACGCCGTGGCCTTCTACGAGGCGACGCACCAGGACCCGGTCAACCGGGCGCTGCACGTGGTCGGAATCCCCATGATCCTGGGCGGGGCGGCCGGGCTGCTCGCGTTCCGCCCGTTCGGGCCGTTCTGGCTGGCCTCGGCCTCGTCGTTCACGACCGGCTGGGTGCTCAACTTCATCGGCCACGGCGTGTTCGAGAAGAAGGCCCCCGCCTTCGCCGACGACCCGCTCTCGTTCCTCGCCGGGCCCGTGTGGGACGCGGGGCACCTGCGGCGCCTGGTCACGGGCCGCGGCGCCCCGACGGAGGTGGCCGCCGCCGGCGCGCGCAACGGCGCGCCGCGCGAAGCGCTGACGGCGGTGTAGCCGCGGCCCAGGCCACGGGTGGAACGGAGCAACAAGCGAGGCGAGGGCGCGGAGGCCGAGGCGCTGCGGCGCGCGCGCGGCCGGTATCGATCGCCTGATCCTATCGGCCGCGCGCGCGCCGCAGCGCCCGGCATCCGCGGCCGCAGCCGTCGATCTACAGGACGCCGCGGAAGAAGTGCAGGGTGCCGGCCTTGACCTTCTCCCACCAGGAGAGCTTGCGCTCCTGCTGGCGGGCGCTGCGCGCCATGTCGGGCGCGAAGACGCGCGTGTCGAGCGTGCGCGTGAAGCCGACGTCGTTCACGAACAGGTTGGCCTCGGCCAGCTTGACCAGGGCGAGGTTGTCGAGGTTCGACGAGCCGACCGTGGCCACGCGGCCGTCGAACGAGGCCACCTTCGAGTGGACCATGCGCCCGCGGTACTTGTAGACCTCGACCCCGGCGCGGACGACGTCGTTCTGCACCCAGTTGAAGGCGTCGCGCACGATCGGCACGTCGTGCCCCTCGTCGGCCGGGAGGATGAGCACCGTGCGCACGCGGCGGCGCGCGGCGTCCGACATGGCGCCGATGATCGCGTCGTCGAGGAAGTAGGCGCACTCGACGAGGACGCGGTCGCGCGCGCCGCGGATCTCAGCCAGGTAGCGGTCCTTGATCGCCGTCGTGATCCCCGGCAGGGCCTCGACCACGTCCACCGACATGGTCCCCGGCGCGACGGGCGCGTCGACCGGCTCACCCGGCTCGCCCGCGCCGCCGGCGGCCCGCCAGCGGTCGAAGAACAGCGCCTCGAGCTTGGCCACGGCCGAGCCCTCGACGGTCGCGTGGACGTCGTGCCACTCGAACTCGTACTCGCGGCCGATGTTCATGCCGCCGCAGAAGCCCAGGCGCGAGTCGACGACGATGATCTTGCGGTGGTCGTGGTTGAGCACGCCCCGCCGCTCGCGCGGCTTCGGCTGGCCGCCGAACAGGCGGCGGACGCCGTCGACCAGCCCGCGGCCGATGTCGGCGACCGAGTGCTTGAGCCCCTGCCCCATGGTGTGCTGCAGGATCAGCTCGACGCCGCCGGCGCGCAGCTCCTTGGGCAGGCCGCCCATGCGGTTGCCGAAGGCGTCCACGAGCACGCGCACCTTCACGCCGGCGCGGGCGCGCTCGACGAGCAGGCGCGTGACCCAGCGCCCGGTGCTGTCGTCCGTGAAGATGTAGGTCTGCAGGCAGATCGTCCGCTGCGCGCCCTCGATCGCCGCGCGCAGGGCGGGGAACATCTCCGGGCCGTCGACGAGGAGCGTGACCTGGTTGTCGGCCCCCGGCGCCGCGATCGGGTCGAGGCGCTCGACGCCCGAGCGCGAGGTGCCCGGGACCTCGAAGCGCCCCTCGAAGCGGCGGCCGTCGGCGCCCGCGGGGCGGAAGACCGCGCGGCGGCCCTGGGCCGCGTCGCCCTCGGCGCCCACGCCGGAGAGCGCGCGGCGCAGGCCGGCCGCCGGGTCGGGCGTCGCGGCCTGCAGGTAGAGGCGGCCCTCGTGGATCGCCGCCTCGCCGCGCTCGACCTCCTCGCGCCCGTCGGGCCCGCGGACGCGCCGCTCGTAGCCGAAGTAGCGCGGCCCGCGCCGCTGGAAGGTGATCACCCCCGTGAACTCGCCCGCGCCGTCGCGCCCGACGACGCGCCAGGCGTTGGCCTCCATGCGGAAGGCCGGCGGCAGGGCCGGGGCGGCCGGGGCGGCCGGCGGCGCCGCGGCGTCGCGCGGCGGCGGCAAGGGCAGGCCGGCCTCCTGGCCCTGAGCGATCAGCACCGCCCCGCTGACGCTCAGCGCGGCGACCGCGGCCGTGACCCGCCTCCGACTCGCTCGCCCCACGGTTCGCACCACGCGGGTTCCAACAGCAAGGGCGGGGCCGGGCCGTCCGGGTCGCCAGTCTCTTGTAGCTTCTGCAGTTGAGCACCGGATCGTCTCACCACGGACACGTATCCGACCGGGTCTGGGAAACGTCATCGGGGCGGGGGGCGACCCCGGCCCGCCCGTGAGACGGACGGCGGGCGCTGCCGGGGTGTCGGGGCGTTTGGGGCGGACCGGGTCGAACGAGTAGGATGCTCGCGCGGCGCGCTCCGGGCGCCGCGGGGGGGCTCGTTCATGCGCACGCGGGTGGAGAAGGTCGTCATCGCCGGCGACGGCACGCGCCTGTATGCGCGGCAGACCGCGGGGCGCGACGCCGCGGGCGCGCCGCTGATCTGCGCCAACGGCATCGGCGTCTCGACCTTCTTCTGGCGCTACCTCGAGGACCACTTCTCGGCGTCCCGCCCGGTGATCGTGTGGGACTACCGCGGCCACGGCCAGAGCGAGTTCCCGCGCGACCTCGACGGCCTGACCATGGAGGCCTGCGCCGACGACCTGCGGCGCGTGCTCGACGCGTTCGGCCACGAGCGCGGCGTGCTCCTCGGCCACTCCATGGGCTGCCAGGTGATCTACACGTTCGCCCACCATCACCCCGAGCGCGCGGCCATGCTCGTGCCCATGCTCGGCACCTACGGGCGGCCCGTGCACACCTTCTTCAACATGGAGGTGGCCTCGCTGGCGAGCTTCGTCGTGGGGCATCGCGTCGGCGTGACGATGCCCGAGGCGCTGGCGCGCGTGAAGCACCGTCTCATCGACAGCCCGCGCGGCCGCCGGGTCGTCTCGGCGATCGCGCGCCTGGGGCGGATCGTCCACCCGACGGCGATGAAGCAGGCCGACCTCGACGCCTACCTCGACCACATGGCCGAGCAGTCGCCGCTGGTCTTCTTCCGCATGGCCGAGAAGATGGCAGCTCACTCGGCCGGGCCGTTCCTCGAGCAGATCACGGCGCCGACGCTCATCGTCGCCGGCGAGTGGGACCTGTTCACGCCGCTGTCGCTCTCCGAGGAGATCGCCGACCGCCTGCCGAACTCGCGCCTCCTCGTCCTGCGCGAGGGCTCGCACGCGGCGCTCGTCGAGCAGCCCGACCTGATCCACCGCGAGCTCGAGCGCTTCCTCGTCGAGCACCCGGTCGACGCGGTCGAGACGGACGAGGACGAGGAGGAGTCGCTCCCGACGGCCGCCGTCGCCTGAGGAAGATTGTTCACCGCAGAGGAGCAGAGGGAGCAGAGGGCGGGAGGGCGCCCCGCACCCCTCTGACCTGGGATGTGACCTGGGATGGGCCTGGGATGGAGGGTGGGCACCCCCGCACGTCCTCTGACCTGCGACGACGAACGAGGCGCTCGCGAAGTCAGGCGAGGCCGACGCGAGCTGGCTGGCTCGCTCCTCCCACCCTGTTCACAGGTTGCGCGCTGCAGGGTCGGGCCCGAGCGCGTAGGAGCCTCCGCCAGCGGCGCTGCTCCCTCTCGGTCCACCCGCCCTCTGCTCCCTCTGCTCCTCTGTTGTGAACCTCTCCTGCGACGGTCAGAGCGCCAAGGGGGGCGCGTCGGTCACCCGCCCCAGGCGCACCGCCTCGCCGCGCGGGCGGCGGCGCCACCGGCGGTGCGACCAGAGCCACTGCTCGGGGTGGCGGCGGAGGGCCGCCTCCATGGCCGCGTTGATGCGCGTGGTGATCGCCAGCACGTCGGCCTCCTGATCGCCCGTCGAGGGGTGGCGGATCACGTCGAGGAGCCGGGTCGCGTAGCGGAACGGGGCCTCGCGGAACACCGTGACCACGGCGATCGGCGCGCGCGTGCGCAGGTGCAGGAGCGCGGGGGCGACGCTCGTGGCGGCGGGCACGCCGAAGAAGGGGGCGAAGACGACGTCCTTGCGCGCCTCCTGGTCGACGTTGATCCCGATCGCCTGCCGGCGGTCGAGCGCCTTCTTCATGGGCCACATGGAGCCGCGCACGTCGAGGATCCGCTGCCCCGCGCTCTCGCGCAGCCCTGTGACCCAGGCGTCGAGGCCGGGATGCCCGCTGAGCTTGGCCACGCTCGTGAGCGGCAGGCCCAGGAGCCCCGCGACGTGCCCCGCCAGCTCCCAGTTGCCCGCGTGGCCCGCCACGCAGATCAGCCCGGCGCCCTCGTCGAACAGGGCCCGCACGCGCGCCCGGTCGTCGCCGGCGACGAAGAAGCGGCCCTGCGACGCGCGCGTGATCAGCGGCAGGCGCAGGAACTCGACCAGCATGAGCCCGAGGTGCTCGTAGTAGCGCCGCTCGAAGGCTCGGGCCCGCCGCCCGGTCGGCGGCCGCCCGCAGGCGACGGCGAGGTTGCGCCGCACGATCGTGCCCGTCACCCCGGTGGCCAGGAGCAGCCGCCCGACCAGGCGCCCGAGGCGCAGGGCCGAGCGCGGCGGGAGCCGGCGCACCCAGCCGGCGACGGCCTCGAGCAGCGGCAGCGCGAGCGAGATCAGCCGCGCGCGGCGCGCGCGACGCTTGCGAGAGCGGACACCCATGGAGGAGTGGATCTTACAGCGGCGGCCGACGTCCCGGCGCGGGAGCGCTCAGGCTCTCTCCCAGGCCACGCCCTCGAGCCCGAAGCGCACCGCCTCGGGGTGCAGCACCTCGGCCAGCGCCTCGGCAGACTCGACCAGCCGCGGCCCCGGCCGGTTGAAGAAGGCGTTGCCGTCGCAGACGACCACCCGCCCCTCGCGCGCGGCGCGCAGCGCCGACCAGCCGGGCCGCGCCGTCAGCGCGGCCAGCTCGGAGCGCGTGCGCGCCAGGTCGAACCCGCAGGGCAGGGCCACGATCACGTCGGGGTCGGCCGCCGCCAGCGCCTCCCAGCTCGCGTAGGGCGCGTGCCGGCCGGGGCTCCCCAGGGGGTCGTCGCCGCCGGCGATCGCGCACAGCTCGGGCATCCAGTTGCCCGCCGTCATGAGCGGGTCGAGCCACTCGAGGAGCGCCGCCCGCGGGCGCGGCCGCCCGGCCACGCGCGCCGCGATCTCGTCGAGCCGCGCGCGCAGCCGCCCGGCGAGCGCCCGCCCGCGGCCCGGCGCGCCGAGCGCCTCGGCCACGCGCTCGAGGTCGTCCAGGACGTCGGAGAGGCCCTGCGGCGAGAGCGCCACGACCCGCGGCCGCGGCCCGGGCCAGTCGCCCAGGGCCACGTCGACGTCGCGCTGGCTGACGGCGCACACCTCGCACTGCATCTGCGTGAGGATCACGTCGGGCCGCAGGGCCTGCAGGGCGGCGGCGTCGACCGAGTAGACCGAGAGCGAGGTCTCGAGCTGCCGCTTGACCTGCCGGTCGATCTCGGCGCTCGACGCCGTCGGGTCGACGCGCGCCGCAGTGACCTGCGGCAGGTCGCGCACCCACGCCGGGTGGTCGCACTCGTGCGAGCGCGCGACCAGCAGGTCGCCCAGGCCCAGGGCGCAGACGACCTCGGTGCTGCTGGCGATGAGCGACGCGACACGGAGCTGGGCCATGGGGTCACCGGGGGCTCGGCCGATGGCCGTGCGAGACGATGGCCGTACAAGACGACAGCCCGGACTCGCGTCCGGGCTGTCGTCACTGACCCCAACGGGATTTGAACCCGTGCCTGGAGCTTGAGAGGCTCCTGTCCTAGACCGGGCTAGACGATGGGGCCCTTGAGGTCGAGTAATGTAGGGGGCCCTGCGTCGGTCGTCAAGGCTCGTTTAGAATTCCGGCGCAAGCGCGGGCCGCCAGGCCCCTGGGGGTGGATGATGACGGCGGGCCCGGTGGAGTCGACCTCGGCGAAGGTCGAGGAGTTCCTGAGCAGCTTCGGCGCCTCCTTCTCGAAGGTCGCCGACGGCGCCTACTTCGCGAAGCGTGGCTCGACGCTCGTCGGGATCCGCGTCGTCCCGTGGCGCGACGACGACGCCCTCGTGCACGTGTCGGCCAACGTCGTCGAGGGCGCCGACCTCACCGCGCCCGACCTGCTCGTGCGCCTGCTCGAGCACAACCACGACGCCTGCTACGGCGCCTTCGGCGTCTCGCCCGACGGCATGATCACCCTGCACCACACGCTGCGCGGCTCGAGCCTCACCAAGGACGAGCTGGTCCCGGTGGTCCTCGAGGTGGCCCGCGTGGCCGACGACTGGGACGACCAGATCATCGCCGAGGCCGGCGGCAAGACCGCCGTGGCGCGGCTGCAGGAGAAGGTCGAGGAGAGCAAGCGCTCCGAAGTGTGATCGCCGGCTGCGGCCGCGGATGTGGGATCCACGGCTGCGGCCGCGGAAGTGTGATCGACGGCTGCGGCCGCGGATGCCGGGCGAGGGGGGGCGCGCGCGGGTCGTAGGATCCGGCGATCGATACGACCCGCGCGCGCTCCCCCCTCGCCTCGGCCTCCGCGCCCTCGCCTCGCTTGCGGTTCCATTCCCCCCGTGAGTTCGGCGGGTCGATTAAACGATCGTGCGTTCGAAGGCGGGAGGGCGATCCGCATGGAGCTCTGTGGCCTCGTTCTTCGCTCTGTGTGATCGCGTCGACTCGAGAGAATCCTTCTGTCAGGTGTCCCGCAGCGAAGTCCGCGATGGCCGACGAGGAACGCAGGTCGGCGCGGCGTGGGCCAGGAGGTCGCGCGCGGACGTCTGGCGAGGCACACTAGGGGCGGTGCTCAACTACAGCTCGCTCTTCGGCGACCTCGAGGACCGCTTCCGCTCGGCGGGGCGCGACCCGGCCTCCTACCGGCGCATGGCGGCCGAGGTCGGCCGGGCGGCGCAGGACCTGCGCGACTACATGGGCGAGGTCGCGGCCGACTACGTGGCGCGCCTCGAGCGGCGCCTGCAGCAGCCCGGCGCGCGCCTCACCCCGGAGGAGCGCGGCCTCGTGCGCGCCGCCACGGGGCTCGCCCCCGAGGACCCCGAGCTCGACCGCGCCCTGGTCGAGGACCTGACGCGCCTCGAGGAGAGCGTCGCGGCCCTCGGCCCCCTGCGCGACGTGCCGCTGAGCCTGCGCAACGTCGAGGCCCTGCGGCGGCTCCTGGCCCGCATGGAGGTCGTCCTGCCGCGGATCGTCGAGGCCCTCGAGGGCCGCGAGCGCGCGCGGCGCTTCGACGAGGCGGTCGACCCGTCGGGCGAGGTCCACGACCGCGAGTGGCTGCTCGCGGCCCTGCGCGAGGCGCGAGGCGAGGACCCGGGCCCATAGCCCCCGGGTCCGGCCGGTCGCGCGGCTTGGCGCGGGGTCGCTCCAAGTGCTAGTCTCGCCAGGACGTGGGCAAGATCAGGATCCAGTGCAGCGAGTGCGGGCACGAGGCGCGCGTCCCGGAGCAGTTCCGCAGCAAGAAGGTCCGCTGCCTGCGCTGCCACGCCAAGCTGCGCGTCCCCGAGGACGCGCCGGTCGAGGGCGGCTCGAAGCCGCAGGCGGCCGGGCGCGACCCGCCGTCGTCGCCGCGGCCCGTCCAGCGCGAGCGCGCCCGCGCGCGGCCCGGCGAGGGCGAGGCCACGCGCGGCGGCCCGTCGTCCAAGACGCGCCGCGAGGCCATGCAGGTCCTGCGCGAACTCCTGCACGAGTACGACCACGCGATCGAGTCGGTCCCGCGCGGCTTCGAGATCGACCTGCGCGGCGTCGCCATGGGCCTCTCCCGGCAGCTCGTCGAGGAGATGCTCATGTGCCGCGCGATCCGCGACGTGAAGCTCGCCGGCGGCACGGGCGAGTGCCGGATCGTCGTCTCGCTCCACGGCCACGCGTTCGACCCCGAGGACTCGTTCGCGGCCGACGACGACGACACCGAGGTCTTCCAGCGCGCGACGGGCTCCGGCCACGGCCGCGCCGCGCCGGTGGCGCTCAACGTCGTCGCGCCCGACGAGCACAGCGACCCGACCCGCCACCTCGACGAGGAGTTCGGCTTCGGCGGCGGCGCCGAGTCGGCCATGCAGCCCCTGTTCTCGTCGCCGCAGACGACCGGGCGCAGCGGGGCGGCCATGGAGCCGGTGGCCCTGTTCCAGCGCGCCCGCGAGCTGATCGACGAGGGCGAGCCGGGCGAGGCGATCCCGCTCCTCGAGCGGGCGATCAAGGCCGACATGAACTTCGCCAAGGCCGTCAGCTCGCTCGGCAAGGCCTACGCGTCGATCGGCGACTACCACAAGGCGCGGCGCGCCTTCCGCCACCTGACGAAGCTCGAGCAGGACGACCCCGAGGCCCACGTCCTCTACGCCGCCGCCGCCGTGCAGTGCGAGCGCATGGACGAGGCGCGCGACGCGCTCTCGCGCGCGATCAAGATCGACCCCGAGTTCACGCCGGCCTACCGCTACGCGGCGCAGCTCTACGAGCGGCTCGGCGACGAGGACAAGGCGCGCAAGTTCCGCGCGCGCTACCAGGCGCTCAAGCTGCGCGGCTGAGGCGCCCCCCCGGCTTGCTCGCGCCCCGCGCGAGGGGCTATCCTCCCCTCGCCGCGAGTCTTGCCAGGGTCCCGCGCGGCTCGGGACGGCAGGGGTAAGCCGGAAGGACCGTGCCCACTCCCAACGACCTCCACCTGGGCCGCCTCGCCGTCCAGCGCGGCCTCACGACCGACGAGCGGGTGCGCGAGTGCCTCGAGCTCCAGCGGCGGAGCCGGGCGATCGGCTACGACGAGCCGCTCTCGGCCGTCCTCGCCAAGCGCGGCTTCATCGCCGACGAGGACCGGCGGGCCCTCGAGGACGACCTGGCGCGCCTCGTGTTCCTCCGCGGCGAGCAGCTCTTCGCGCGCCGCTGCGTCGAGCGCGGGCTGCTCGAGCGCGACGAGGCGCGCGCGCTCCTGGCCGAGCTGCGCGACGGCGGCCACCGCACGCGCCTGGGCGAGCTGCTCGTCGAGCGCGGCCGCCTCGACCGCGTCCAGCGCGACGCGATCGCCCGCGAGGTCGTGCAGCTCCAGGACGCCGAGGAGCGCGCCGCGCGCGAGGCCGACCGCGAGGCCGGCGCGCCGCCGCCGCCGCCGCCGCCGCCCGACGACGCGCCGGGCGAGGCCCCGCCGGTCCAGCCGAAGGCGCTGGCCAGCTTCGACCGCGACCAGCGCCGCTTCGGCCAGAGCGACGAGCGGCCGCCGGATGCCCTGCCGCGCCTCGACGGGTTCGAGGTCGAGCAGCGCCTGGGCCAGGGGCCCAGCGGCGTCGTCTACCGGGCGCGCGCCCAGGCGAGCGGCGACGTCGTCGCCCTCAAGGTCCTCTCCCCCGGCCTCGTCAGCGCGCCGGGCTTCGTGGCCAGCTTCAAGCGCGCCTGGGCGCTGGCGCAGAAGGTCGACCACCAGGCCTTCGTCCGCCCCCGCGCCGTGGGCCGCGCGGGCGACCTCGTCTACGTCACGACCGACCTCGTGGAGGGCGAGTCGCTGCAGGCCGCCGTCGAGCGCAGCGGCCCGCTCCCGGGCGAGCGCGCCGTGGCCCTCGTCCGCGCCGTCCTGCAGGGGCTCGAGCGCGCGCACGCGGCCGGGGCGGCGCACGGCGCGCTCTGCCCCGACAACGTGCTCCTCGCGCGCCAGGGCGGCTGGCCGGTCGTGACCGACCTGGCGCTTGCCGGGCTGGGGCCCGTGGCGCAGGGCCAGGCCGGGCTGTTCGCGTCGCCGCAGCGCCTCACGGGTGGGGCGGCGCCGGCGCCGGCCGACGACGTCTACGCGCTCGGCTGCCTGGCCTACTTCGCCGCCGTCGGCCGCCCGCCCTTCGCCGACGCCTCGCCGTCCCTGCGCCTCGCCGGCGGCGCGCCCGACCCGCGCGACGTCGACCCCGCCGTCGACGGCCGGCTGGCCGC
>JAHBXY010000195.1 GCA_019636275.1 Planctomycetota bacterium
GCAACCGCCGCCGGTCCCAGCGCCGCCACGTAGGCGCGGCGCACCTCCTCGACGTGCTCGTCGAGCCGCTCGGCCGTCCAGTGGTCGGTGGGGATCGGCGGCAGGACGCGCACGCGGACCGTCCCCGGGCGGATCCCGCCAGGCGTGAGGAGGTGCTCGGCGCCCTCGAGCACCCAGGGGACGATCGGCACCTTGCTCTGCAGGGCCAGGTGGAAGGGGCCCTTCTTGAACGGCAGGAGCCCGGCGCCGTGGTTGCGCTTGCCCTCGGGCGCGATGATCGTCGCGTGGCGGCCGTCCTTGAGGCGCGTCGCGACCTCGTCGAGGCGGCGCTGCCAGTCGTCGCGGTCGTCGCGGCGGATCAGCGGGTGGCCGGACAGGAGCCACATCCAGCCGAGGAACGGGATCCGGGCCAGCTCGCGCTTGCCGAAGACGAGCGACCCATACGGCGCGAGCACGGCGTTGATGAGGAAGTCGAGGTTGCTCGCGTGGTTGAAGGTGAAGATCGCCGGGATCCGGATGCGCGCCCGGTCCTCCGGGGCGACCTCCAGGCGCACGCCGGCCAGCCACAGGCAGCCGCGGCTCCACCAGCGGGCCATGAGGACCCCCATGCGCAGCCGCCACGCGCGGGTGGGGAACAGGCACAGGGGCGGGAAGAACACGAGGAAGCAGGCCACGAGCCAGAGGGAGGACGCCGCCGCCTGCCAGGCCTTGCGCATGCGCGGCCTACGTCGACGCCGCGCGGAAGATCGACAGCTCGACCACCGCGTCCCACAGCTCGTTGCGGGTGTTCCAGTCCAGCTTGGCGATGCCCTTCACGCGCGCGCCGGGCCAGTCCTCCTCGACGCGCACCAGGAAGCGCACCAGGTCCTCGACCCGGCAGCCGTCGAGCTGGAGCCGGTAGGAGAGCTCGGTCCCGCCGGGGAGGTTGCGCGTCCCCTGCGAGGAGTGCGTCGTGAGCCGCACCCGGCTCTCCTCCGCGCGCTTCACGTAGAGCGCCTGGAAGTCGGCAGGGGCGCCGCCGCCCTCGGTGACGCGGCTCTCGCGCTCGCGGGCGATCCAGCCGCGCAGGTCCTCGTCGAGGGCCAGCTTCTTCATCAGGTCGAGCTTGATCAGCTCGGCCTTGATCTTCTGCGCCTCGGCGTCGACCTTCTTCTTGTTCACCAGGGCGAAGCCCGCCACGATCACGGTGAGCAGGGCCATCACGTAGATGTAGAAGGTCAGGACGTCGAACGCGTCCTCCTGCTGCTTAGCCACGGCGCTGCCCCTCCTCGACGCGGAGCTCCACCTGGAGCTGGAACAGCCACTTGCCCGTCTTGGGGTCGAGCTGCGAGGTCTGGACCTTGGCCGACACGACCGGGTTGTTCTCGAAGCGGCGCGCCAGCTCGATCGCCGCCCCCTGCGCGTCCGACACGCAGTCGAAGTAGCTGCGCCCCGTGTCGCGCGGATCGATGCGCGACTTGAGCAGCTGGATGCCCCAGTCGCCCGACACCTGGCTCTTGCAGATGGAGAACTGCCGCAGGATCTCCAGCGCCGAGTAGCGCGCCGCGCCCTGGTCGCCCGCGCCGCCGCCGAACTTCTGCTGCAGGCGCACCTGCTCCGACTTCAGCGACTCGTAGAAGCGCCCGTCGTCGGCCGAGCCGGTGCGGAGCGGCAGGTGGTCGGTGGTCGGGTCGTCGAGGCTCGGGAAGAGCACGGTGTAGAGGTTTCGCTGCAGCGACTTGACCCCCGCCAGGCCGTTCTTCTTCTCGCCCAGGTCCTGCTTGAGCGAGAAGGCGTAGAGGAAGACGAGGGCGAACGACAGGGTCAGGGTGCAGGCGAGGCTGCGCTTGACCCGGGCGAACATGCCGCTGAAGGCGAACTCCTCCTGGCGGAAGTCCATGCCGGCGTGGTCGACGCCGAGGCCCTTGAGCGCCAGGCCCAGGGCGGTCCCGGCCTGGAGCGAGAGGCTGGCCTCCTGCTTCGACTTCTTGTCGGGGCCGCCGCCGAAGTGGTCCGACAGGTCCACGCGCACGGCGGGCAGCTCGAAGTGCTCGGAGAAGAGGGCCTCGATCCCGTCGAGCGCGCACGAGGCGCCGGAGAGGCAGAGCTGCTCCACCTCGCTCGAGAGGTTCACCGAGGCGACCGTGCGGTCGATCTCCATGAACACGCGGTGGATGATCCCCTGCCGCTCCACCTCGGAGATGCCCGAGTCCTCCAGGCTGAAGGCCTCGTCCTCGCCCTCGTCGAGGATCACCACCGGCAGCCGGGCGCTCTCGTCGGCGGCCGTGTCGAACACGCCCGAATCGTCGGGGTCCCCGCCGCCCCCGGCGGGCGCTCGGCCGCCGGCCTTCTCCAGGCGCATGGAGCCGAGCTGCATGCGCACGGCCCGGGCCAGGCGCAGCTTGCCGCCGTCGACCACGCCGATGCGCAAGGTGTCGGCCTCGATGTCGACGATCAGGACGGCGCCCTTGCCCTCGAACGTGCCCACGTGGGCGAGCGTGTTGTAGAGGGCGGCTACGTCCAGGTCGATCGAGACCGGGTCGATCCCGCACTCCTGCAGGAACTCGAGCCGGCGCTCGATGTGCGCCTTCTTGATCCCGGCGACCATGAGCTTGGACTTCTGGTCGACCTCGGCGAACTTGCTGTACTCGATGATCAGGTCGTCGATCGACATCGACGTGAAGTAGTTCTCGGCCTGGTACTTCACCGTCTTGCGGATCTTGTCCTCGTCGGTGAACGGGACGGTGATCTCGCGGATCGCGCAGTCCTGGGCGCGGATCGAGGCCACGACCTGGTTGCGGGGCACCTTGAGGCGCTTGAGCGCCGCGTCGACGACCGAGACGATGTCGTCCTCGGCCTCGCCCTT
Source organism: Planctomycetota bacterium (assembly GCA_019636275.1). Classification (GTDB taxonomy): domain Bacteria; phylum Planctomycetota; class J058; order J058; family J058; genus JAMLIC01. The sequence continues at coordinate 2,846 of JAHBXY010000195.1, forward strand.
CTTGGCGTCGCTCCGGTGGACCTCGAAGCCGCGGAGCTTGAACGCGCCGCGCCCCCCCTCGAGGACCGCCAGCTTGATGGCGTTGTTGCCCATCTCGAGCCCGACGGAGATCACGCGCGTCCCTCCCGGCCGCCGCGAGCGGGGCCGATCGCCGGTTGCAGGGCGCCGGCCGCGCCCCCAAACCACCGCATCGACGACCACCGCTTCGACGCGCGGGGCGGTCGCCGGTTCAGGCGCCGGCTCATGGCGGCCCTCGCCGGCGCAGGCGGATGGTGTCACGCGCCCCGCTGCGGCTCTCGAGCGTCACGATGGCCTCGCGCTCCTCGCCGTCGCCCTGCACGCGGATGTCGAGCACCTCGTAGCCGTCGAACGAGTCGCCCTTGCTGAAGGTCCGCTGGTTGCCGTCGCGGCCCTGGATGATGAACGAGCTCAGGGCCGTGTCGCGCTCGTTGAAGCTGGCCATCACGAGCGTGTAGTTGCGAGACAGATCCTGCGGCGTCGGCTGCGACGGCGCGAGCTCCACCGGCTGCGTCGGCATGACCGGCGGGAGCGGCTTGTCGAGCGCCTGCCAGGTCACCCGGTGCTCGTCCACCGACGACCGCTGTCCGCCCTCGCTCTGGATCTCGTAGCGCACCGGGCTGAAGTCGGCGGGCGGCGTCTCGGCGGACGGCGCGGGGACGCCGCGGAAGGTGCGCACGCCGAGCGCGCCGATCGCGCCGACGAGCGTGACGTTGAGCAGCGCGAGGCCCAGGCGGTAGTGAGACGCGCTCATCGGGCGCCCGCCTCGGCGACGTACAGCGCCACCGCCTCGTCGTCCGCGCCGCGCCAGATCATGAGGCGATAGACGGCCTCGACCGACCCCGAGTCCTGGCCGCGGCGCGCGCGCGCGCGCACCATGTACGAGCGGCTCTTCACGGCGAGGAGGTCCTTGAACCCGACCTCCTCCTGCCCCGACTGGCCGCCGCCAGGCTGACCGCCGTTCGGCGGCTGGCCGCCTCCGCCGCCGGGCTGGCCGCCGCCGGGCTGACCGCCGCCCTCGTTGGTGAACAGCTTGGCGAGCTTGGGGTGGATGTCGGCGCTCTGCAGCTCGTCGACGTTGGTGAAGGCGGTCCCCGACCACTGCTGGGAGGCGCCCTGCCCTCCACCCTCGGCCCCGGGCTGGCCGCCCGGCTGGCTCGGAGCGGGCTGACCCCCCGGCTGGCCAGTCCCGCCAGCGCCGCCGCCCTGCTGGAAGGCGGGGTCGATGCGCCGGCCCCGGATCGCCTCGACGATCGCATCGGCGTCCTCCCACAGGGGCTCGTCGGCCTTATTCTTCTCCGGCAGGAGGGCGAACAGGACCTCGGGGAGGACGGTGTTGATGTTGACCCGGGCCACGGGCCAGGTGGTGACGAAAGGCGCGAGGCCGCTGCGCGGGGGGTCGGCCTCGGGGTCGCCGTAGAGGATGCGACGGTCGAGCGCGGCGGCCGCCGCGCCCGACCCTCCCGGTGCGGCGCCCCCGGGTGCGCCGCCCATGCCGGCCGCCGGTGTGCCCGTTCCGGCCCCACCGGCTGGCGCTCCGTCGAGGAGCTGCTCGATGCCGATGAACCGCCGGGGGCGCGGCGGCTGGCCGGCGGGGTCGGCCGGCTGAGGAGCGGCCGGCGCCGCCCCGTCGGGCCCGCCCGACGGCACCCCCTCGAGCTGGCGCACGCGCTCGGCGATCTGCGCGGCGATCGCGGCCGCGTCGCCGTCGACCTGCAGACGCTCCAGGAGCCGCCGGAGGGCCACCTCGGCGAGGTCCTTGCGCTGGGGGTCGGCGAGCCACGCCAGCGGCAGGCGCCGCTCCAGGTCCTCGATCTCGAGCGTGAGCTCCACGTCGCCCAGGGTGAACCGGCGCTGCTCCTGGGCGGCGGGGTCGCACCAGATATCGGCGAGCGTGTCCTGCTCGCCGGCCGGAACGCCGTTCTTGCGGTCGTCGCGGAACAGGGCGCCCACGAGGGCGATCGCGCCGCGCACGGCGGCGAGCTCCATGGCCGCGTCGTCCTCGGTGTTGCGGACGATCGTCTCCTCGACCTTCACGGAGTAGGAGAGCTGGACGGTCAGCACGACCAGGATCGCCAGCACCAGCAGCGTCAGGATCAGCGCCGCCCCGCGGCGCCGCGCCCCGCGCCGCGGCGCCGGCCGACGCAGGAGCCGAACGGCTGCGGGCGCGCCGGCGCCCGCGGCGAGGCCGCTCGGGCGGAGCGCCGGCCCGCTCGAGGTCGTAGCCTCGGTCGGCTGCAGGGCGACGACCTGGCCCCCCCCGAAGCCAGGCACCGGCTCCGAGCCCATCACCGACTCGCAACCAGGCCCGGAGCCAGGCTCCGCGAGATCCCGGCGCAGCGCGCCCGGGCTGCCGGCAGGGTTCACGCCTCGTCCGCTCCTCCGGCGCCCGGGCCGGGGCGCCCTGGCCCTGCTGGCGGCCAGGTGGAAGACGTCCGGGCCCAGGGACGGGTTCACTCGGGGCCTCCGGAGGCGATGAGGCCCTCGGGCGCCAGCGCGGCTTGGACCTCCTCAAGGCGCTCGAGGCGGACGTCGAGCGACCTGAGCAGATCCGTCACGTCCGCCAGCGCGCGGACGGCGTCGCTGGTGAACTTGAGGACCACGAACACGACCACGCCCGCGGTGGCCCCGGCCAGGAAGCCGAACGCCTTCCATATCGGGGGGAGCTCGGTGCCGATGACCAGCAGGCCCGCGATCACGAAGGCCAGCACGAGCACGAGATAAGCCACCGCGAGCACGTAGACCGAGACGTCCTTGAGCCGCCGAGCGGCGAGGACCGCCAGGCCGCGCGCCGCGTCATCCGGCGGCGACCAGGCGGCCGGAGCCGCGCTGCTGGCGCTCCCCGCGGACGCGGCCCCGGGACGGGCGAGCCGCTCGAGGAAGCGTCGCCGCTCGTGATCGAGCTGGACCTGATCGTCCTCGCGCATGCGGGCGGCGTCCTCGGCGGAGCGCATCACGTTCAGCGTCTCGCACTTGGGGCAGACGACCTCGCGCCCTCGCATGGCGTCGTCGCCCTCGATCACGAAGTCGCAGGCCACGCACCGGTTCTTGATGGCCACGCGCCGTCTCCAGTTCAGGAACGGGCGGCGTTTATACCATCCGGGCGTCCGGAGCGGGTCGTCGTGGCACGAGGCGGCGAAGCCACGAGCCTTGTGTGCCAGGTCGGACGACCGTCCCCCCCCGCGGGACGGCTCGCGGGAGGTCGTCCCGCCGTCGTCAGCCGATCAGTCAGCCGGTCAGCAGTCAGCCGGTCAGAGGACCTCGACGGCGATCGACGCCAGCTTGCTCCGCTCGCTGCGCGTGAAGAGCACGTGGCCCGCGACCTCCTGGTCCTTGAACCGCTCGGCCACGTAGGTCAGGCCGTTGCTCTGGCTGTCGAGGTACGGGTTGTCGATCTGGTAGGGGTCGCCGGTGAGGATGAGCTTCGTGTCGTGGCCGACGCGGCTGATGATCGTCTTGACCTGGTGCGGGGTCAGGTTCTGGCACTCGTCGACGATCATGAAGTGGCCGTGGATCGAGCGGCCGCGGATGAACGTGAGCGGCTCGATCTCGACGACGCCGCTCTTGAAGAGCTCCATCATCTTCTTGTCGGCCTCGCCCGGCTCGCGCTTCTCTCGCAGCACGAACTTCATGTTGTCGAAGATCGGCTTCATCCAGGGGAGGAGCTTCTCCTCGGCCGAGCCGGGGAGGAAGCCGATGTCGCGCCCGAGCGGCATGATCGGGCGCGCCACGAGCAGCTTCTCGTAGAGGTGCTTGCGCACGGTGAGGTGCAGCCCGGCGACGAGGGCCAGCAGGGTCTTGCCCGTGCCGGCCTGCCCGATCATGGTCACGAGGCTGATCGTGGGGTCCGTGAGCAGCTCGAGGGCGACCCGCTGCTCGAGGTTGCGGGCGGTGATCCCCATGAAGGCGTCGTTGGCCTGCTCGAACGGGCGCAGGAGCACGCGCCCGTCGCCCAGCTTGCGCCGGGGGCGCGCCAGGACGGTCCGCTTGGGGTTGCTCTGCTCGCGCAGGAGCACGACCTCGTTGGCGTTCAGCCCCTCGATCGTCAGCTCGAGCTCGCGCTCGCGGCTGAGGGTGGCCAGGTGGTCCTCGGTGCACTCGACGGCGCGCCAGCCCGCGTAGAGCACGTCCGGCGCGGGCACCTTGTCGCTCTCGAAGTCCTCGGACGGGATGCCCAGCGCGTCGCACTTCACGCGCATGTTCGCGTCCTTGGAGATGAACGACACCGTGTGGCCCTCGCGCATCAGCCGGTAGGCGACGGAGAGGATGCGGTTGTCGGCGGTGTCGTTGCGCATGCCGTGCTCGAGCAGGCACACGGGCTGCAGGTCCACCTGGATCGAGCCGCCCACCTCGTTGATCGGCGCCCCCGACGCCAGCGAGCCGGTGCTCCGGGCGCGGTCGAGCACGCGGATCACCGCCCGGGCGTTGCGGCCGAGCTCGTCGTTGTGGGACTTGAACTTGTCCAGCTCCTCGATGACGTCCACCGGGATGACGACCGCGTGCTCCTGGAACTTGGACAGGCACGTGGGCGAGTGCAGGAGGACGTTCGTGTCGAGGACGAAGTACTTCTTCATCGGGGCTCCGCTCCCAGGACCTCCCGCAGGAACCTCTCGCTGGCGTCGTGGTCGGGCTGGCCGGCGAAGGCGTCGACGTCCTGCTGGGAGAGCGCCCAGCGGTGCTCCTCCAGCAGGTCTTCGCGCAGCCGGTACTCGAGCAGCCGCGCGCCGAAGCGGGCGAAGCGCTCGTCGGGCGGCGCGGCGCGGAAGTCGGCGCCGAGGTAGTCACCGAGGGTGTCGGTCCAGTAGTCGGCGCGCGCGGCCGGGCCGCCGGCGAGCTCGGGCGCGCGGCGCAGCCGCTCCGGCTCCGGCGCGAGCTCCTCGCTGCCGCAACCTGCCATGACGAGGAGGAGGAACGCGGTGGCCGTCCCGGCGGCACGCCGCGCGGCGCCGGGTGACGGAGCCCGCCCGGGGTGTGGTGAGCGCCAGGAGCGCGTGGCGCTCGCGCTCAAGCGCGTCCCTCGGGCGTCCGTGGCTTGCTCATCGCCCTCGACGATACACCCTGGCCCGGACAGACAGGAGGGCGGGGGCCCCGATCAGCGGGGCGGCGCGCCCCTCCGGTCGCTTCGCCCTGACGGCGGAGCACCTTCCGCCGGCGACCCGGCCGACGGCTCGGCCGCCGACGGCCCGGCGGCCGACGGCTCGGCCGCCGCCGGCTCGGCCGGCTCGGCCGCCGCCGACCCGCTCTCCGCGACTCCGCCGGCGGGTGATCCTGCGGCCGCAGCCGCCGGGTCGGTCGGCGCGCACGCGTGTGACGACGCCGATGTCGCGGCGTCCGGCTCGAGCGCGCCGCGGACCCCACCGTCGGCGGGCGCGGCGAGCGGGACGGGGTCCAGCCCTCCAGGGCCGATCGGCGAGCAGCGCACGAGCCGCAGGGCCGTGAGGAGCGTCCCCTTGAGCGCGCCGTGCCGCCAGATCGCCTCGAAACCATAGCGCGAGCAGGTGGGCTCGAACCTGCACGCCGGCGGCATGAGGCGCGACGCCGTCAGCTGGTAGAGGCGGATCGCGGCGAGGAGGGCGACGCGCAGGGGCAACCCGACGAGCGCGACGAGCGCTCGGAGCGGCCGGGGGAGCCGCCAGCGCGCGATGACCAGGGCCAGCGGAGAGGTCCCGTCGGGCGGGCCGAGCCGAGCCGCGGCCCGCCAGCCCGCCTCCCCCCGGTCGAGGCGCGCCCCGGCCCTGGCCAGGAGCAGCCCGCCGACGAGGACGATCGCCGCGCGCGCTGCCGCCGGCCAGGCCAGCGTCGGCGCCAGCCACGCCGCGGCGACGACGTGAGCCGCGGCCGCCCCCGCCGCGACGAGCAGCGCGCCGGCCCAGCTCAACGGCCGCGCCCGACCACGCTCGATCGCGCAGCCGAGCGGACCTGCGAGCGCTCCCGCCACGGCGAGCAGGGACCGGGCGTCCGGCGCGAGCGGCCAGAGGGCGTCCGCCACCCACGCCCCGAGCGCCGCGAACAGCGCCAGGCTGAGCGCGTCCGCCGGCCAGCGCTCGAGGGCGTCGGGGCCCTGCGGGAGCGTCGCCCAGGACGGCGCCGGCCCGTGGTCGCGGCACGCACCAGGTGGACCGGCGCCGACGCCGCCGGCCGGCTCCAGGCGCCAGGACGCGGCGCGGGTGGAGGAGCCCCCGTCGCTCATGACGGCCCCGCGGCCGGCGGCGGACCCGACCGCGGCAGCCGCGCGGCGGCCTGCGTGACGAGGCGCACGAGCGCCGCGCGCAGCGTGGGAAGGTCGGGCGGGCCGGCGCCGGGCGGCGGGCTGAGCACGACGTCGACCCCCGGAGGCAGCCGCGTCTTCTCGCGCCGGAACGCCTCGGCGTAGAGGCGGCGGAGCCGGTTGCGGGCCACGGCGGGTCCGTAGCGGCGCGGGATGGCCGCGGCGAGCCTCGGCCAGGCGAGCCCGTTGCGGGCGACGAGCACGCGCAGCACCGTGTCGCCCGCGCGCTTGCCCTCTCGGCGCGTGCGCTCGAACTCACGCTTGCTCTTGAGCCGCTCGCCCGGGCCCAGCCGCTCGCCGGCCCGCACCCCGGCCTGATCGCGGGCCTGGTCCCCGTCGTTCATACCGTCCCAGCCTACTCCCGGTCGCCTCCCTCGGCAGACCGCCGGGGGGGCCGCCCGCCACCAGATCGTTGCGGCAGCCCCCGCTGTCACGGTTACAATCCGGCCCCGGTGCGGGGCCCGCCTGCCGGGGATGGGACGGTCGTGACGGCGCTGAAGGTTCTCCTCGTCGACGACTCCGGACTCTCGCGCAAGGTCCAGGCGAAGGTCCTGCGCGAGGTGGGCGTCGACGAGATCCTCGAGGCCAAGAACGGGCTCGACGCGCTCCGTCAGCTCCAGGAGCTCCGCTTCCAGGTCGGCCTCCTGGTCACCGACTGGAACATGCCGGGCATGGACGGGATCGCCCTCATCGAGGCGGTGCGGCGCACGCCGGAGGGCAACGGCCTGCCGATCATGGTCATCTCCAGCGAGGGCGAGGAGGACAAGATCTCCCAGGCCCTGGCCTGCGGCGCGAACAGCTACGTGACCAAGCCCTTCAAGAAGGAGGTCCTGGCGCGCAAGATCCAGGCGGTGCGCTGGATCGCCGACCTGCAGGACCGCAAGGCCCGGGCGGGCGCGGACGCGCCGCCGCCGCTCATGGAGGGCGACCTCGAGCGCCTCGGCTTCGCCGAGCTCGTCGGGTTCCTGAACTTCTCCAAGAAGACCGGCGAGCTCGTGGTCGCGCTCGAGACCGGCGAGGCCGGGGTCGCGTTCGAGGCGGGCGAGGTGCAGGACGCCTGGATCGGGCGCTTCGCCAGCGAGGAGGCGTTCTACGCCATCGCCCGCCTGAAGCACGGCCGCTTCCGCTTCAACGAGGCGCCCGCCGCCGGGCGCCCGCCCCGCCCCAGGCGCGTGAAGCAGAGCACCGTGTCGCTGCTCATGGAGGCCATGCGGCTCCTCGACGAGGAGCAGCAGAAGGCCGCCGGTGGTTGACCCCGCCGGGGGGCGCGACGCCCGCGCCCCCGAGCTGAGCCTCGTCTACGCCGACCCGCAGGGCCGTCCCCGTGTGTTCTCGATCCCCGAGGGCACGACGACGCTCGGGCGCGCGCGCGACAACGACCTCGTGCTCGACGACCCGACGGTCACCGCGCACCACGTCGTCCTCATGCGCGACGGCGAGCGGCTCGAGCTGCGTGACCTCTTCGCCGGCGAGACGCTCGTCAACGAGGCGCGCCGCAGGAACGGCCCCCTGGCGCCGGGCGACGTCCTCTCGCTCGGGCAGGTGCGGCTGCGCGTGATGAAGGTCGTCCCACGCCGCAGCCCACCGTCGACCGCGCGCGGCCAGACCGACCGCCTCGAGCGGGTCGAGCCCAAGACGCAGCGGATGCAGCGGCCGACCGCGCCCGCGCGCCCGGCCGGGCGCGCCCCCGACGACAGCGACGCGGGCCGCGGGCCATCCACCGGGGCGCTGCGTCGGCCCGCGCTCGCCGGCGGCGAGGTCGCGCGCAGCGGCGCCTGGCCCCGCGAGAGCGCCCGGACGAACGACGTCGCGCCCGGGGGTCGGGGGACCGAGGCCTATCGCCGCCCCACCGGCCGCGCGTCCGACGTCCTCGGCGAGGACCGGGCACACCCCGGCGCGCTCGGGACGACCGCCCGCGCCAGCCGCGCCGTCCCGGCGACCGCGGCGACCCCGGCGGCGTCGGGCGCCGCGGGGCGCGAGGCCACCGTGGCCCTGCCGCGACCCGACCTCCCGGAGGAGCCCTCTGCCCCGAGCGCCCCCGCGGCGACGGTCCCTTTGCCCCGGCCGCCCGAGGCTCCGGCGCCCACGGCCGCCCCGCCCGGCGCGGTCGACGAGCTCCGCGCCGTCCAGGAGCGGGAGGCCCGCCGCGAGCGCCAGCTCCAGCGGGCCCGCCAGCTCTCCGACGAGATGCTCCTCGAGGACGACTTCGAGGTCATCCTCGAGCAGATCGCGCTCGGGTTCCTCGAGGTCTTCGCCGCCGACCGGGCCGTGACCGTCCTGTTCGAGGAGGACGGTCGCAACCCGCTGCTGACCGTCGAGCGCCGCCGCGACGGGACCGACGACGGGACCGGCGTGGCCCAGGAGATCGTCGATCGCTGCCTGCAGGTGCGCTCGGTGATCAAGATCGCCGGGGGCCACCAGGGGCTCGGCGGCCTCGCCGCCCCGCTCCTCTCCAAGGGCAAGGCCGTCGGCCTGCTCTACTTCGAGCGCACGACCGCCGCCGGCCAGGCCCTCGACGCCGTCGACGTCCACCTGATGGCCCTGCTCTCGAACCAGGCCGCGGTGGTCATCGCCCCCCTCGTCGGGGGCTGAGTGGTGTGCTCGACGGCTGCGGGCGACGATGCTGGCCGCGGCGGCGCGCGCGCGGGCTCGAAGTAGGTCGCTACGTCGTCGCCCGCGCGTTTCGCCGCCGCGACTCAGCCTCGTCGCCCTCGCCTCACGTGCTGCTCCGGTCGAGGCTGCTCACCAGGACTCACCGTGACTCGCGTCTGGCCCTTGCAGAATTAGTCACAGGAACTTGAGCCCCCCTCGCAGCTTCCCCGTCGGGAGCTGGCCGCTCCGGGCCGCCTGCGCGACGGGCGCCGCGGCGGGAGGTAGAGTGGGCGCCCCATGGCCGCGCTCGACCCGAGCTCCGCCGCGCCGGAGCCCCTGACCCTCCAGCTCCCGGGCCTCCGCGTGGCCGCGCTGGCCTGGGGCCCGGCCGACGGGCTCCCGGTCCTGGCGCTGCACGGCTGGCTCGACAACGCCGCCAGCTTCTCCGCGCTCGCGCCGCGCCTGCCCGGCGCGCGCGTCGTGGCGATCGACCTCCCCGGGCACGGCCTCTCCGACCACCGGCCGCCCGGCGCCTCCTACGACTTCCTCGACTGGGTGGTCGACGTGGCCGACGTCGCCGGCGCCCTGGGCTGGGAGCGCTTCGCGTTGCTCGGCCACTCCATGGGGGGAGCGATCGCGGCCCTCACGGCGGGGACGCTGCCCGACCGCGTCACGCACGCCGTGCTCCTCGAGGGCCTGGGCCCCAGCGCGGTGACCGAGGCCGAGGCCCCCGACCGCCTGGCGCGCGCGATCGCCGCGCGCGCCCGGCCGCCGCGCGCGCCGCGCGAGCAGCCCGACCGCGCGACCGCCGTCGAGCGCCTGCGGCAGGTCGTGCCCGGGCTGGGCCTCGAGGGCGCCCGCGCCCTCGTCGAGCGCGGGACGCGCGAGGTCGAGAGCGGCGTGGCCTGGCGCAGCGATCCGCGCCTGCGCGGGACCTCCCCCTTCCGCATCGCCGAGGCCCACGTGAGGGCGTTCCTGGCGCGGGTCGCGGCGCCGACCCTCCTCGTGCGCGCGCGCGACGGCTACCCGTTCGACGCCTCGCTCCTGACCGCCCGCGCGGCGGCGGTGCCGGGCCTGCGCCTGCTCACGGTCGACGGCGGCCACCACGTGCACCTCGACGCGCCCGAGCGCGTGGCCCCCGCCGTCGCCGCGCACCTGCGGGGCGAGCCCCAGGGCGAGCCGCTCGATGCCGGCGCCTTCGACGCCGGCGACAGCGCCCTGGCAGCCGCCGTACGCGTGCTGGTCCTCGACGTCGACGGCGTCCTCACCACGGGCGGGCTCGTGTACGACGGCGAGGGCGAGGGCCCCAAGACCTTCGACGTGCGCGACGGGCTGGGGATCAAGCTCCTGCAGGCGCAGGGCGTCGAGGTGGCGCTCCTGTCTGGCCGCTCGACGCCGGCCGTCGCTCGGCGCGCCAAGGACCTCGGGATCGCCCAGGTGCACCTGGGCGTCCAGGACAAGGTGGCCGGGCTGCGACGGCTCCTCGACGCGCTCGGCGTCGCCGACGAGGGCGCCGTGGCCTACATGGGCGACGACCTCGTCGACCTCGGCCCCATGCGCCGGGTGGGCCTGCCCGCCGCGCCGGCCGACGCCCACCCGGAGGCGCGGCGCGCGGCGCGGTTCGTCGCGCGCGCCCCCGGCGGGCGCGGCGCCGTGCGCGAGCTCTGCGACCACCTCCTCCGCGCCCGTGGCGCCTGGGAGCGCGTCGTCGCCGACCACGTCCAGGGCGGCGCGCCCCCCGGTTGAGGGGCTTCCCCTGGTCGACCGGGGCCGACGGCGCCGATCGCCGGCCCGATCGCCGGCGGCGATCAGGTGCAAGTCGCGCATCGCCAGCGCCTCGCACGGCCGGAGACGGGCATCATCAGCCTTGATGATCGCACCCGACGGCCGGCTCGGCGATCACGTGGGTGGCTGGAGCGCCGGCGCCGAGCCGACGGAGAGGCCCCCCGTGGCAGCGAGCAGGCCAGCGTGAGCACGAGCGCCCCGGGCCCCCCGAGCAGGCTGGAGCGCCCCGGTGTCGCGCCGGCGCGCGAGGCCGTGCATGAGGCCAACAACCTCCTCCAGGCGATCGCGGCGGAGGCGTACCTGCTCCTCGACCGCGCCGGGGACGACCCGGCGCGGGTCCTGCTCGGGCGGATCGCCGATCAGGCCGTGGCCGCCGGCCACGCCCTGAGCCGCGTCGTCGAGCCCGCGATCGACGAGCCGCTGGCGCCGCTCGGGGCCGGGGACCTGGTCGCTGCGGCGCTCGCCGAGGTCGAGGCGCGGGCGACCCGGCGCGGCGTCGCGCTGACGCGCGACGTCGACCCGGCGCCGCGCGTCCTCGCGCGCCGGCGCGCGCTCGTGCACGCCCTGGTGAACCTGCTCGTCAACGCCGTGCAGAGCGGCGCGCGGCGGGTCTCGCTCGCGGTCGGCGCCGGCGGCCCGCGTCGGCTGCGCGTGCGCGTGCGCGACGACGGCCCGGGGATCCCGGGCGCCGTCCGCGCGCTGCTCCTCCAGGCCCCGGTCACCACCAAGCCCCCGCGCGAGGGGATGGGCCTCGGGCTGCTCATCGCGCGGCAGGTGTTCGAGGAGCACGGGGGCCGGCTGGCGATCGACAGCCGCGCCGGCGAGTTCACGGAGGTGAGCGTGGACCTCCCCGTGGTCGAGTGACGCAGGGCCCCGACGACGAGGAGGCGCCGCGCCGGCGCCCCCGCTCGCCGATCCCCCTGACGGCGCTCCCGCGGCTGCCGGCGCCGCTGGCCGACCTGCTGCTCGTGGCGAGCAACGCCTCGACGAGCGCGCGCGACCTGCGCGAGGCCGTCGAGGTCGTGCCCAGCTTCGCGGCCGCCGTGGTGCGGGCGCTCGCCAGCGGCGTCGACCCGGCGCGCGCCGCCACCCTCGACGAGGCGCTGCGCCGCGTCGGCACGCGCGGCGTGCGCGGCGTCGTCTCGGCCCTGGCGCTCGCCCCGCTGTTCGAGCCGACGCCGGGGGCCCGCGTCGACGCGCGGCAGGTCGCCGACCACGGCGTCGCCTGCGCCCTGTGGGTCACCGAGGTCGCGGAGGCGCTCGGGCGGCAGCCGTCGGTGCACCTGCTCACGGCGGCGCTCATGCACGACGTCGGCATGGTCCTCTTCGACCGCTTCGCCGGCGCGGCGTTCGAAGCGGCGCGCGAGCGCGCCGTGCGCGACGGCCGCCATCACGTCGAGGTCGAGCCCGACGAGGTCGGAATGACGCACGCCCGCGCCGGGGCCCTCCTCTGCGCGCGCTGGGCGCTCCCGCCGGAGGTCACCTCGCTCGTCGCCGGGCATCACGGCGCCGACGGCGGCGTCGACGCGGCGCTGCTCGCCGTGGGCGACCACCTCGCG
>JAHBXY010000196.1 GCA_019636275.1 Planctomycetota bacterium
GTTCGCGCGGCGCGGCGCGGCGCCCTGCGCCGGCTGTTCCCGGGCCCCGACGGGCCCCTCCTGCGCCGCGCCCGCCGGGCCACGCTGCTCGCCCCGGCCTGACGCCCGCTGCCCCTGTCCGCGCGGCGCGCCGCGCGGGACACTGGGCCCCCCGACCCGCGGCCCGGCGCGGACCGCGGTCGCGTCGAGGAGGGCGATGCGGGTCACCTACAAGCTCACGATCATCCTCCTCCTGTGCGTCGCCGGCGTGCTGGCGCTCTACGGCTGGCTCTCCGTGCGCCGGGAGGCGCGCCTGATCGAGGGCGACGCCCTGCACGACGCCCGCGTCTACGGCGAGTTCCTCTCCGAGCTCGTGGAGCAGATGTGGACCGACCACGGGCCCGGCGCCACGGCGGCGCTCCTCGAGCGGGTGAACGGCACCGTCGACGACGTGCAGGTGCGCCTCCTGACGGACGACCTCCCGTCGGCGGCGCGCGACGCGCTCCGCGATGGCGAGGCGGTCCTGCGGCTCGACCGCGACGCCAACCACGTGCTCACCCACTTCCCGCTCCCCGGCGGCGGCGCCGTCCTCGAGGTGCAGGAGCGGCTGACGCAGGAGGAGGCCTACCTGCGCGACAGCGTGCAGCGCGTCGTCCTCACCTCGATCGCCACGGCGGCGCTCTTCGGCGTGATCGCCATCGTCGTCGGCGCCCGCTTCGTCGGCCGGCCCATGCACGAGCTGGTGATGATGGCCCGGCGCGTCGGCGACGGCGACCTGACGCGGCGCCTCTCGCTCGGCCAGCGCGACGAGATCGGCGACCTGGCGCGCGAGATGAACCTCATGTGCGACCACCTGGCGCGCGCGCGGCTGGAGCTCGAGCGCGAGACGGCCGCCCGGATCGACGCGATCGAGCGGCTGCGCCACGCCGACCGCCTGTCGACCGTCGGGCGCCTGGCCGCCGGCATGGCGCACGAGCTGGGGACGCCGCTCAGCGTGATCCAGGGCCACGCCGACCTGCTGGCCGACGGGGCGCTGTCGCCCGACGAGACGGCCGAGAGCGCGCGCGTGATCGGGCACCTCACGCGGCGCATGGCGGGCACGATCCGCCAGACGCTCGACTTCGCCCGGCTCCAGCGGGCCGTCAAGGACGCCTACGACGTGCACCGGCTCTGCCGCCGCGTGCTCGACATGCTCGAGGAGCTGGCCCGGCGCACGGCCGTGAGCCTGCGCCTCGAGGGCGAGCGCGTCATGGCGCTCGTCGACGGCTACCAGCTCGAGCAGGTGGTCACGAACCTGGTCGTGAACTCGATCCAGGCCATGCCCGACGGCGGCGAGGTCCTCGTGACCGTGCGCGGCGAGCGGCGCCACCCGCCGCCGCGCTCGCCGCGGGCGAGCGAGGGCGTCCTCGATGTCGTGAGCGTCACGGTGACCGACCACGGGGTGGGGATCCCGCCCGACCACGTGGCGCAGCTGTGGGAGCCGTTCTTCACCACGAAGGCGGTGGGCCAGGGGACCGGCCTCGGGCTGCCGATCGTGCAGGGGATCGTCGAGGATCACGGCGGCTGGATCGAGGTCCAGAGCGAGGTGGGGACGGGGAGCACCTTCACGGTGTGCCTGCCCCGGGGGAGGGTCGAGGAGTGAGCGCCGCCGCCGAGGGCCGCGTCCTGGTCGTCGACGACGACATCGAGATGTGCCACTTCCTGCGCCTGGCGCTGCGCCGCCACGGCTTCGACGTCGAGTTCAAGAGCGACGCCGCCGAGGCCTTCACGCGCGTGGGCGAGGCCCAGTTCGACGCCGTGATCACCGACCTCAACATGCGCGGCATGAACGGGATCGAGCTGTGCGAGCGGATCGCCGCCAACCACGCCGACCTGCCGGTGCTCGTCCTCACCGCGTTCGGCCGCCTCGACACGGCGATCGCCGCCATGCGCGCCGGCGCCTACGACTTCCTCACCAAGCCCTTCGACGTGCAGGTGCTGGCGCTGGCCCTCCGCCGCGCGGTCCAGCACCACTCGCTGCGCGAGGAGGTGAAGCGCCTGCGCGAGTCGAAGTTCGGCCCCGAGCGGTTCGAGGAGCTCGTGGGCGAGAGCGAGCCCATGCGCGCCCTCTACCGGCTGCTCGAGCAGGTCGCCGCCGTCGACAGCTCCGTCCTGATCCAGGGCGAGACCGGCACCGGCAAGGAGCTGGTGGCGCGGGCGCTCCACCGCCGCAGCGCGCGCGCCAAGGGGCCTTTCGTGGCCGTCAACTGCGCGGCGGTCCCCGAGACGCTGCTCGAGAGCGAGCTCTTCGGCCACGTGAAGGGCGCCTTCTCGGGCGCCCTGACCGACAGCCCGGGCCTCCTGCGCCGGGCGCACGGGGGGACGCTCCTCCTCGACGAGGTGGGTGACATGCCGCTGGCGCTCCAGGCCAAGCTCCTGCGGGCGCTCGAGGAGCGGCGCGTGCGGCCCGTCGGCGGCGGCGAGGAGCGCGACTTCGACGCACGGATCGTCGTCGCCACCCACATGGACCTCGAGGCGGCGGTCGAGGAGGGGCGCTTCCGGCAGGACCTGTTCTTCCGCCTCAACGTGATCGCGGTCGACCTGCCGCCGCTGCGCGCGCGGGGCGGCGACGTGCTCGGCCTGGCGCAGATGTTCATCGAGCAGCAGGCGGCGCGCACGGGCAAGCACGTGGCCGGGCTCACCGGGCCGGCGGCCGAGCGGCTCCTGGCCTACAGCTGGCCGGGCAACGTGCGCGAGCTGCGAAACTGCATCGAGCGGGCGGTGGCGCTCACGGCGCATGAGCGGCTGATCGTCGAGGACCTGCCGGCCGGGATCCGCGACTACCGCACCACCTCGCCCGCGCTCGTGCCCGAGGCCAGCGACTCGTCGCAGCTCCCCACGCTCGAGGAGGTGGAGCGGCGCTACGTCCTGCGCGTCCTCGACACGGTCGGCGGCAACAAGAAGCTGGCCTCGCGGGTCCTGGGCCTCGACCGGCGCACGCTCTACCGCAAGCTCGAGCGCTGGCGCCTGGGCGGCGGGGCCGCCGCCGGAGAGCCCGAGGAGCAGGACGAGCCGCCCGTCGTGTCGCCCTGAGCCGCTCGCGAGCGCGCCGCCCCCTCATGTAGGCTGCGGGGCGGAGGCCGCCCCATGGCCAGCGTCAAGTGCGAGAAGTGCGGCTACTCGAACCGGCCCGACGACCTGGCCTGCGGGCTGTGTCAGGCCCGGCTCAAGGACAAGCCGCGGCCGACGCCCACGCCGGCGCCGCCGGCCGGCCGACCGGCGTCGTCGCCGGCGTCCGCGTCGTCGGCCCGGGCAGCAGCGCAGCCGCCGGCGGCGCGGCGGCCTGTGTCCGGGGCGATGCCCGCCGCGACCGGGCCCTCGCCCGGCCTCCTGCGGCAGCTCGAGCAGCTCCAGGGCCGGCTCACGGCGGGGCTCGAGAAGCTGAAGAAGGTGCAGGAGGAGGGCGGGCCGCTGTTCCAGGCGCTCACGCAGGCCGAGCGCGAGAGCGGCGAGGTCGAGGCCGAGCTGCGGACGCTGGAGAAGCGCGTGTCGACGGCCGAGATGGAGCACCGCGCGGCCGACGCGGGCCTCGGGCGGCGGCGGCGCGAGCTCGAGCGCGTGCAGCGCGAGGTGGGCGAGCACGAGGCCGCCACGGCCAGGGCGCAGGAGGAGCAGCGCGCGGCCGACGCCGAGCTGGCGCGGCTCGGCGACGAGCGCGCGCGGGTGAAGGGCGAGCGCGAGGGGGCCGAGGCGGCGCTGGCGGCGCGGCGCCAGGAGAACGCCGGCCTGCGCGAGGCGCTGGCGGCGGAGGAGGCCGCGCTGGCGCAGGAGCGCGCGACGCTCGCGGCCGAGACGGCCGAGCGCGATCGGCTCGACCAGGCGCTCGGCGCGGCGAAGGACGGCCTGACCACGACGACCGCGGCCCTCGCCGAGCGGCGGGCCGAGATCGCGCGCCTGCGCGAGGAGACGCCCCGGGTCGAGGCCGACCTGGCGCGGACGAAGGGCGAGCTGGCCGAGGCCGACGCGGAGCACGCGCCGCTGGCCGCCCGCGCCGACGCGGCGGCGAAGGACCTGGCCCAGGCGTCGACCGCCCTGACCGAGCGCCGGGCCGGCAACGACGCCCTGCGCGCGGCGGCGGCCCGCGACGAGGCGGCGGCGGCCGAGGCGCGCGCCGGCCTGGCGCAGGCCGACGAGGAGAAGGCCCGGCTCGAGGCCCAGGTGGCGCAGGCCACGACCGACCGGGCCGACGTCGAGGCGCGCCTCGGCGAGCGGCGGGCGGAGGTCGAGCGCCTGCGCGCGGAGGCGGCCGAGCGGACGGGGGCCCTCGAGCAGGCGCGGGCGGACCTGACGGCGGCCGACGCCGACTACGAGGCGGCGCGGGAGGCGCGCGACCGCGGGCGCCGCGACCAGGAGGCCGCCGAGGGCAACCTCGGCGCCCAGCGGCGCGAGAACGACGGCCTGCGCGAGGAGGCGGCGAGCCACGAGGCGGCGCGCAAGGCGGCGCTCGAGGCGCTGGCCGCCGCCGAGGAGGAGAAGGCGTCGCTCGCCCGCGCGCGCGACGAGCGCCGGGCGGAGCGCGAGGGCGCCGAGAGCGCGCTCGCCGTGCGGCAGGGCGAGGTGGCGACCGCGCGCGAGGACCTCGCCCGCGCCGAGGCCGACCTGGCCGCCGCGCGCGAGTCGCTCGGCGGCGCCGACCGCGACTACGAGGCGGCGCGGGAGCAGGAGGCCCGCGCCCGGCGCGACCTCGACGCGATCCAGGGCAACCTCGCCAGCCAGCGGGTCGAGAACGAGGCCCTGCGCCGGCAGGCCGGCCTGGCCGAGGAGGCGCGCGACCGGCTCAAGGCCGAGCTCGAGGCGCTCGAGGCCGAGGGCGTCGGCCTGCGCGCGCGCGCCGACGCCGCGGCGGGCGAGCAGGCCGCCGTCCAGGCGGCGGTCGACGCCGCCAGCGCCGCCGCGCCGGCGGCCGGGGCCGGCGGCCTCGACCCCGTGCGCCTCGCCCGCGCCCGCGGCGCGCTGTCCGACCTCGCGCGCAAGACGCGCGCGGCGCTCTCGGACCTGGAGGCGGTCGCAAAGGCGGCGGAGGAGGCGAAGGGGGCGCTGGAGCCCGCGCGCCCAGTCGAGCCGCCCGTGGCCTGACCTGGGCATGTCGTAGGTTCGCTCTATGTTAGGCACCTGCCCGCGCGGAGGTGCCACATGGCCGGCCTCGACATCGCGACGAAAGTCCTCCTGCGGTTCGCCCCCGCGGGCGTCCTCGGTTTGGCGCTGCCCGGCTGCCGTATCCGCGCCGTCCAGCCCGCCGAGAACGAGGTCGTGCACCAGGAGCTGCGCATGGACAAGCTCTTCGAGGTGCGGCTCGTGGGCGAGGACGAGCCGCGCTGGCTCCACGCCGAGGTCGAGGCCTCGTGGAAGCACGACGTGCCCCTGCGCACGTTCCGGCGCTGGAGCGTGGCCCACGAGCGCTTCCCCGGCCTGGCCGCGTTCGTGCTCGTGCTCAAGCGCGGGGTGAAGCAGGGACGGCCCGTGGCGCGCTACACCGTGCGCGACCCGCGCTCCCGGGCGCAGCGGCTCGACTTCCGCTATGACCTCGTGTGCGCCTGGGACCTCGACGGCGAGGCGCTGCTCGCCCGGCGCGACCCGGGTTTGCTCCCGCTCGTGCCCTTCAGCCGCGGCGCCACGGTGGCGCGGATCGACGACGCGCTGGGGGCGCTCCGTGGGGTCTGCTCGAGGGCCGAGTGGGCCGAGCTCGGCGTGAGCCTCATCACCTTCGCGGGCAACGTCTTCCCGGCCGTTCCGTGGCTCGATAGGATGCCGAAGGAGATCCTCATGGAGTCGACCGTCTATCAGCAGATCCTCGCGGAGGGCGAGCGCAAGGGCGAGCGCAAGGGCGAGCGCAAGGGACGGCGCCAGGGTCAGCGGGAGCTGCTGACGTTGCAGCTCCGGGAGCGACTCAAGGGGAAGGCCTCGCCCTACGTCTCCCGTCTGGAGGGTGCCGCGCCGAAGGTCCTGGAGGCGGTGGCCAGGCTCCTGGCGCAGGCTCCCACGACCACCCGCCTCCTGCGGGAGCTCGACGGGCTGCTGCCCGGCTAGGGTCCGATCCGCCGCGGCTCGGTTACCCTGGACCCTCCCCAGGAGGACCCGTGGGCAAGCTCACCGACGCGGAGCGCGCCGAGGCCGCGCAGGTGCGCGGCGACGCCGGGATCGACCACCCGCGCGTGGTCGCGGCGGCGCAGGCGCTCCTCACCTTCCCCAACGCCTACCCCGACCGCGACTACGTGGTGAAGATCGACTGCCCCGAGTTCACGGCCGTCTGCCCCATGACGGACCAGCCGGACTTCGGCCGCTTCGTGATCGAGTACGTCCCGGACCAGCGCCTGCTCGAGCTCAAGGCGCTCAAGCTCTACCTGCAGGCCTACCGCGACGTGGGGATCTTCCACGAGACGGTCACGAACAAGGTCATGGACGACCTGCGCGCCGCGCTCCAGCCCAGGCGCATCTCCGTCGTCGCGACCTACAACGCGCGCGGCGGGATCGTCACCGTCGTCGAGGCCCACTGGCCCGACGAATAGTAGTACCTCGACGGCTGCGGCCGCGGATGCCGGGCGATGCGGCGCGCGCGCGGGCAAGGTGTGATCGACGGCTGCGGCCGCGGATGCCGGGCGAGGTGGCGCGCGCGCGGCTGATAGGATCCGGCGATCGATATCAGCCGCGCGCGCGCCACCTCGCCTCGGCCTCCGCGGCCTCGCCTCGCTCGTTGCTGCGTTCCACCCGGGGGTTCAGGACAGGACCGGGTTCAGGACAGGACCGGCGTCCAGGACAGGACGAGCGCGTCGTGCGCCCTGCGCGCGGAACCTGCGGTCAGCCGGTCAACCCTCTCGCGGCGGCGGCTTCTTGCGCCGGTGCTCGGCCATGAGCGGGGCGACGTGCTGCGTGTAGCACGAGGGGCAGATCGAGTGCGAGAAGCTGACCTGGCTGCGCTGGGCGACGAACTCCTCGACCGAGTGCCAGGCGTCCTGCTTGTCGCGGATGTTCTTGCAGTAGGAGCAGATCGGCAGGAGCCCCTCGAGGCGCCGCACGTGCTCCAGCGTGGCCTCGAGCGCCCGCACCCGCTCGGCCAGCTCCGCCTTGATCCCGAGCACCCGCCGCCCGACCTCGATCCGGGCGCGCAGCTCCGCCGGGGCGCAGGGCTTGGGGATGAAGTCGTCGGCGCCGGCCGCCAGCCCCTCGACCATGCCGTCCTCGCGGCCGGTGAGGAGGATCACCCACGTGTAGTCGCCCGGCCCCCGCTGCCCGGCGCGGACGCGCCGCACCAGCTCGAGGCCGTCGACGTCGGGCATGACCCAGTCGGTGATCACCATGGGGAAGCGGCCGCCCTGGAAGGCCTGCCAGGCCGCCTCGCCGTCGCGGGTGACCGTGACCTCGTGCCCCAGGGCGCGGAGCGTCAGCTCGAGGCGCTTGCCGGAAACGGGCTCGTCCTCGGCCACGAGGATGCGCAGCGTGGCCGGGATCAGGGCGTCCGGGGGCGCGGGCTGTTGCGGCGGCAAGGCTAGTCGTCCAGGGTGTACCCCACGGGAACGTACTGCGGGGCGTCGCGCAAGCGTGCCCGCTCCCGGATGACGAAGTCCGAGTCGACGCCCATGACGTGCGTGTAGCGCAGCGAGTAGTGCCGCACGCCCTCGGCGATCAGCCGCTCCGACAGCTCCCGGTCGCGCCGCCGCAGGTCGGCGCGCTTGGCCGCCCACTCCGCGGCGTCCCAGGCGTCGACCTCGGCCACCAGCTCGCGGTAGAGCGGGGCGCAGGGCCAGGCCGAGAGCGCGTTCACCCACCAGTGGGCCACGCGCCCGAGCTTCTGCAGGAACAGGCCCGTGTCCGCGTCCCAGCGCAGGCAGGTCCCCTCGAAGTAATTGCCCGCCCCCTTCATGGCGTCGGGGTCGATCAACCCGCGCTCGCTCGCGATCCGGTGGCCGGCCGTCCCGGGGAAGGGGAAGAACATGGCCCAGCGGAAGCGCCCCATCTCGGTGTCGGCGATGAGCTGGAGCGTCTCGAGCAGGTCCTCGCGCGTCTCCGTGGGCAGGCCGAACATGACGAAGGCCGAGGTGTGCAGGCCGTAGTGGTGCGCCGCGGCGAAGGCCGCCTTGATGCGCTCGTTCGACATGAACCGCCAGAGCACCTGCGTGCGCAGCCGCTTGCTCCCGCTCTCCAGCCCGAACTTGACGATCCGGCAGCCCGCGTCGGCCAAGGTGAAGGCCATGTCCTCGTCGAACACCTGCACGTGCGCGTTGACCACGAACGGCAGGCCCAGCCCCGACGCCTTGTAGGCCCGGCAGAAGTCGCGCACGTAGTCGCGGTCGAGCGTGAACAGGTCGTCGTCGAACAGCAGCGTGTCGATCCCGGAGTGCCGCGCCTTGAGGCCCTCGAGCTCGCCGATGATGCGCTCGACGGGGTAGTGGCGCAGGTACTCCTTGCCGGTCGTCGCCGCGCCGTCGGCCTTGTAGCGATCGACGATCTCCTTGTTGAAGCAGTAGGTGCACTTGTAGGGGCAGCCCCGCGACGTCAGCACGCCGATCCAGCCGTTCTTGGCCCGCGTGATGCGGCGCATGTCGAACAGCTCGTAGTCGTTGTCGGGGAGCGCGGCGAGGTCGGGGAACGGGCCGACCGGGTTCGAGATCGGCGCCGGCCCCGCGTTGTAGCGAGAGCGCGCCGGGAAGCGCAGGTTGGGGATCGTCGTCGGGTCCTCGCCGCGCTCGATGCGGTCGACGAGCTCGCGGAAGGCCAGCTCCGCCTCGCCGACGGCCACGACGTCGAACTCGCCCGCGGCGACCACCTCGTCGGGGACCATCGTGCAGTGGACGCCGCCGGCGACGAGCGGCACCTCGGGGAGCGCGGCGCGCAGGGCGCGCGCGGCCTCGACCGCCCAGGGGACCTGCTGCGTCATGAGCGAGAAGCCGACCAGGCCCGCCCCCCACTCGCGGACGCGCGCGACAAGCTCGTCCCCGGTCGGCACGTCGAAGAGCTTCTCGTTGACGTGCACGAGGCGCGTCTCGTGCCCCGCCGCCTTGAGCACGCCCGAGATGATCGACAGCCCGTGGTTCACGCCCACGGGGCTGTCGAGGTTCGGGTAGACGAGCAGCACCCGCATCGCGTTAGTGGTCGCCCCGCTTGCCCGAACCGGCCAGGAGGCTCTCGAAGCGCGACTTGTCGGTGGCCTTCATGTAGGCCTCGTTGGGCGACACCAGCCCGGCCTTGAGCACGCGCAGGATCGAGTCGTCCATGAGCATCATGCCCTCGCCGCGGCCCGACTCGAGGTAGCTGTGGATCTTGTGGATCGCGCCCTCGCGGATGATCGCCGCCATGGCCGGCGAGCCGATGAGGATCTCGTTGACCGGCACGCGCCCGTTGCCGTCGGTCTTGCGCATGAGGAGCTGCGCGCAGACGCCCTGGAGCGACACCGAGAGCATGGTGCGGATCTGCGACTTCTGGTCCTCGGGGAACACGTCGATCACGCGGTCGATCGTCTTGCCGGCGCTGTTCGTGTGCAGCGTGCCGAACACGAGGTTGCCCATCTCGGCGCAGGTGATCGCCAGGCTGATCGTCTCGAGGTCGCGCATCTCGCCGACGAGGATGACGTCGGGGTCCTCGCGCGCCGCGGCGCGCAGGGCGGCCGAGAACGAGTCGGTGTCGTTGCCGATCTCGCGCTGGGTGAGGACCGACTTCTTGTTCTCGTGCACGAACTCGATCGGGTCCTCGATCGTGATGATGTGCAGCGACTTGCGGTCGTTGATGTAGTCGATCATGGCCGCGAGCGTGGTCGACTTACCCGACCCGGTCGGCCCCGTGACCAGCACCAGGCCCGAGCGCAGCTCGCAGAACTTCGTCAGGACGGTGGGCACGCCCAGGTCCTCGAGCGACTTGATCTTCGTGGGGATGATGCGGAAGACCGCGCCGACGCCGTTCTGCTGGCGGAAGAAGTTGCAGCGGAAGCGGGCGACCCCGGGGACCTCGTAGGCGAAGTCGAGGTCCATGTTGTCGAGGAAGCGGGCCTTCTTCCGGGCGTCGAGGATCTCGTAGAGGATCTTCTCGGCTTCCTTGTTGCTGAGCGCCGGCATGTTCAGCGGCTCGAGGCGGCCGTGAATGCGGAACTTGGGCGGCTGACCGGCCTGGAGGTGCAGGTCGGACCCGCCCTGCTCCTTGAGCGCCTTGAAGAACTTGTCGATGAAGGCCACGGGACCTCCCGGCGGGCTCTGGGGGACGCACAGCATACCCTGATGGCCCCGGGGGTTGCACTTCCCGGCCCGGGTTTCCGCCGGGGCGATCACGGCTCGCCGCTCGTCAGGCGCGCGCGGAGGCGCTCGGCCTCGCCCGGCGCGAGGTCGCCCGGCAGGAGGGCGCCGAGGCGCGCCAGCGCCTCGTGCGTCGCGCCGCGGCCGGCGGCGGCCGTGACCAGCCCGAGGCGGACGCGGCGGCCGCGGCTCGCGTCGCCCGGCGGCTCCTGGGTCAGGCAGGCCTCGGCGGCCAGCGGCTCGCCCAGCGCCAGGAGCATCTCGCCCGTCTCCAGCCAGGCGGGGTCGAAGTCGGCCGGCGGCGCCGCCAGCCAGCCGGCGGCCAGACGCAGGAGGCGCGCCCGCTCGGCCTCGAGGTCGGCCACGAGGGCCAGGGCGTCCGCGTCGCCCGCGTCGGCGGCCCGGCGCAGCCACGCCGCCCCCTCGGCGCGATCGGCGGCGTAGCCCGGCCCCGACGACGTCCGGATCAGCCACTGGCCGAGCTCGCGCGCCGCCTCAGGGTCGGCCTCCGCCGCGCGCCGGTACCACGCGCGGGCGGCGGGCACGTCGGGCTGGCGCTCGCCGCGGGCGTCGCGGACGCCCGCCCGCAGGGCGCGGGCCCACAGCAGGCCGGCCTCTGGGTCGCCGTCGCGCGCGGCCGCCTCGAGCGCCTCGGGGCAGCGGTCCCGGGCCAGGCTCAGGAACCCCGCCCGCGCCCCGGGGTAGCCCGCGCGCGTCGCCCGCCACAGGGCCAGCGCGCGCTCGCGGACCGCCCAGCGCTGCCACCGGACGTCGACTCGGCCCCTGCGCGCGGCGGCCACGCGGCGCATGGACCAGGCGCGCCAGCCGTCGGCGTCGTAGCCGCGCTCGAGCGTCCAGGCGAGGTCCAGCCAGCCGAACGCCTCGCCCGTGGCCCAGGCGCGGGCCTGGCGGCGCGCCACCTCGGCCGGCGTCGGGCGCGTAGGCGGCCGGCGCGACCGCCGCCGAGGGCCGCCGCGGTAGGAGCGCCACGACGAGGGCCACCGCGCTCTCCGCGGGCCAGGGGCACGGCGTCAGCCTGGGGCTGAGCTCGCGCGCAGCAACGCCAGGCCCAGGTCGGCCGCGCCAGGTCGCCGCGGCAGGCGGGCCCCGCACTGGGTAGGCGGCGCCGTCGAGGACCCGCCCTGCCACTGGCGCACTCGCCGCGACGCCCGGAAGCCGGGTTCGGCAGCCGCAGGGCGTGGGCCTCGGCCGCCAGCGCCGCCGCCCGGCCGCCGTCGCCGCGCGCCAGGGCCTCTTCGGCGGCGCGCGCCAGCCAGGCCACGCGGTGCGCCGCGGCCGGGTCGGTCGCGCGCTCGGCGGGCGGCAGGTCGACGACCTCCGGCCGGGGCCGGCCGAGGCGGTCGGCCAGGGCGAGGAGGGCGGGGAGCAGGACCGCCCGCGGCACGACGAGCAGCAGGTAGGGCGTGACGTGCGTCGCGTCGAGCGTCATGGGCGCGTGGGCGACCGCGACGACCCTGGCCGCCCAGCCGGTTTGTATTCGCCTGCGCGGCCAGGCGCCGGGACACGCGGCGAGGACCGGCCCGACGAGGCACACGGCGGCGGCGGCCGTGGCCAGCGCCTCGGGCCCGACGGGCGCGCCCCGGGCGAGCAGCGCGCGCAGGGCCGCGAGGCTCGTGTCGCTCTCGAGGCGCAGGGCCGCGTAGTCGCCGGCCTGAGCGCACGCGGGCGCCATGAGGCCCAGCGCCACGACATGGGCCAGGCCCCACGCGCCGCGCCGCGCGAGCGCCTCGGCGACGGCCGCCAGCCCGGCCACCGCGCCCGCGCCGAGCGCCCACACGAGCGGCGGCGCCGCCGCCGGCCAGGCGCCCGCCAGCCACCCGGCCGCGCCGACGACGAGCGCCGTGACCACGACCTCCGTGGCCGTCAGCGCCAGGACGCCACGGGCCAGGAGGAGGGCGGGCCGGCCGGCGGGGTGGGCCATGCCCTCTCATACGCGCGGCGCGCCCGCCGGGTTCCCCTCGGAGCGCACGAAGCCAACGACGCTCGCCGGCGCGTCCTGGTGACCGGCCTTCGATGGGAGCAGCGAGCGCGGCTGCGGCCGCGGAGGCCGAGGAAGCGGCGGCGCGCGCGGGTCCCATCGGTCGCTGGATCCCGGTGCGAGCGCGAGGCCCGCGGCTGCGGACGGCCGCGAGCGGTAGGGATCGCTTGACATGGGCTGCAGCACCGCAGCCGCGGGGCCCACACCGACGACTCGCGCTCACCCCCCCCTCGCCCGGCGTCCGCGAGCCTGGTCTCGAACGCGCCAACCTGCGATCGACACGCTCGAACCCGAGTGGAATGGAACCACACGCGAGGCGAGGCCGCGGAGGCCGAGGCGAGGGGGGAGCGCGCGCGGGTCGTATCGATCTGCTGATCCTACGACCCGCGCGCGCCCCCCCTCGCCCGGCATCCGCGGCCGCAGCCGTCGATCACACCTCAGCGGGCGAGGCGTCCGAGGAACGAGCGCCCGGCGGCCACCTCGACGCCGAAGTTCTCGGCCAGCGTGGCCCCGAGGTCGGCGAACGACTCGAGCGTCCCCAGGTCGGCCGGCCGGAGGCCCTGCCCGACGGCCAGGACCGGCACGTACTCGCGGGTGTGGTCGGTCCCGCGGTAGGTCGGGTCGTTGCCGTGGTCGGCCGTGATGAACAGCGCGTCGCGCGGGCCGAGGGCCTCGACGAGGCGCGGCAGGTCGGCGTCGAAGGCCTGCAGGCAGTCGCGGTAGCCGGCCGGGTCGCGGCGGTGGCCGTAGTGCGAGTCGAACTCGACGAGGTTCGTGAACACGAGCGCCTCGTCGCCGCGCGCGCCGATCAGGTCGAGCGTCTGCTGCACGCCGTCGGCGTTGCTCTTCGACGAGAGCGAGCGGGTGATCCCGCGGCCGTCGTAGATGTCCGCGATCTTGCCCACGGCCACGACCGCGTCGCCGCGGCCGGTCAGGCGGTCGAGCAGCGTCGGCGCCGGCGGCGGCACCGAGTAGTCGTGGCGGTTGGCCGTGCGCGTGAAGCCCGCCTCGGCCGTGCCGACGAACGGCCGCGCGATCACCCGCCCGACGCGGTGCGGCCCGTCGAGCAGCCCGCGCGCGACCTCGCAGATCCGCCACAGCTCGGCCGGCGGGATCACCTCCTCGTGGGCGGCCACCTGGAAGACGCTGTCGCCCGACGTGTAGACGATCGGGCGCCCCGTCCTCACGTGCTCGGCGCCGTGGTCGCGGATCACGTCGGTGCCGCTGTAGGGGCCGAAGGCCAGGAAGCGGCGCCCGATCGCCCGCTCGATCGGCTCGAGCACCTCGGGCGGGAAGCCCTGCGGGTAGGTGGGGAAGGCCTGCTCCGAGACGATCCCGACCAGCTCCCAGTGGCCGACGGTCGTGTCCTTGCCGTTGCTCCGCTCGGCCATGCGCCCGCTGGCGCCGGTCGGCGCGCCGCGCTCGCCCACGCCGGTGAGGATGCGCGAGAGGCCCAGGTCGGCCATGACCGGGACCGACAGCCCGACCGCGTCGCGGATGTGCCCCAGCGTGTCGGCGCCGGCGTCGCCGAAGCGCGCGGCGTCGGGCATGGCGCCGCAGCCGACCGAGTCGAGGACGATCACCACCGCGCGGTCGAACACCTGGCCCTTGGCCACCGAGCACCTCCGTCGCGCCGCCGCCTGCCGTGCGGGCGCGCCCTCAGCGGCACTCTACCGCGCCGGGCGGCGGGGCAGGCTTGCCCGCGGGGGAGGCGCCTGGCATGACGAGGGCGTGCCCAGCCCCCTGGACCCGACGCGCGACCCGGCTCGGCTCGGCCCCTACACCCTCCTCGAGCGCGCCGGCGCCGGGGGCATGGGGGTCGTCTACCGCGCGCGCCACGACGCCACCGGCGGCGTCCACGCGGTCAAGGCGCTCCTCCCGGGCGCGGGCGCCGAGGACGTCCTGCGCTTCATGCGCGAGGCCGAGGCCATGGCCGCCGTCGAGGGGCACCCCCACGTGCTCCGCGTGCACACGGTCGGCGAGGACGCAGGGCGCCTGTTCATCGGCATGGAGTGGGCCGCCGGGGGGACGCTCGCCGAGCGCCTGGCCGCCGGCCCCCTGCCGGTCGACGAGGCGCTCGCGCTCGCGCGCGCCCTGGCGGCCGCCCTGGCGCACGTCCACGCCCGCGGCGTCCTCCACCGCGACGTCAAGCCCGGCAACGTCCTCCTCGACGAGGCCGGCACGCCGCGCCTGGCCGACTTCGGCATCGCCCGCCTGCGCGGGGCGAAGGCGCTCACGCAGTCGCGCGACGTCCTGGGGACGATCGGCTACATGGCGCCCGAGCAGGCCACCGCCGCCGCGACGGTGGACGAGCGCGCCGACATCTTCGGGGCCGCCGCGGTCGTCTATCACGCGCTCACCGGCCGTCCGCTGCGGGAGAGCCTGGGCGACGTCCTGGTCGGGCGCACGAGGCCGCCCCCGCGCGCCCTGCGGCCGGAGGTGCCGCGGTGGCTCGAGCAGGTGCTCGAGCGGGCCCTGGCGCAGGACCCCG
>JAHBXY010000197.1 GCA_019636275.1 Planctomycetota bacterium
GACGAGGCGCGCCAGGCGCTCGACGCGGCGGCCGCCGCCGGCGGCGAGACCGCCGACACGCTCGTCGGCCGCGCGCTCGTCGAGGTCCACGCCGCGACCCCGGCCACGCGCGAGGCCCGGACGGTCGCCGCCCGGCGCCTCCTCGACCGCACGCTGGCCCTGGACCTCTCCGCCCCGCTGCCGCCGCTCCTGGCCCGCGAAGGGCGCCGCCACGCCGAGGCCGGGCGCCCGGCGCCGGCCGAGGTGGCCTTCCGCCTGGCGCTCGAGCGCGACCGGCGCGCGCTCGAGGCGCATCACGGCCTCGTGGCCCTCCTGGTCGGCCGCGCCGAGTGGGCGGCCGCGCGCGAGGCGGCGGGCCGCCTCCTCGCCGAGCACCCCGACGACGCCGCCGGGCGCGAGGCCCTGGGCCTCGCCGAGCGGCGGCTGGAGCGACGCTGAATGGAGACCCGCCGGCGCGTCCACGACCTGATCGAGCGCGGCTCGGGCACCGCCGGGCGCCTGATCGCGGCGGCGATCCTCGCCCTGATCACGGTCAACGTCATGGCCGTGATCCTCGAGACCGTCGACTGGATCGCGGCCGACCACGCCGTGACCCTGCACGTGATCGAGGTCGTGTCGGTGAGCGTGTTCACGGCCGAGCTGCTCGTGCGGGTCTGGAGCTGCACGGCCGACCCGCGCTTCGCCCACCCCGTCCTCGGGCGGCTGCGCTACCTCGTCCAGCCGCTGACGATCATCGACGTCGTGGCGATCGCGCCGTTCTTCGTGCCGCTCGTCCTGCCCGACCTGCGCTTCGCCCGCGCGATCCGCCTCCTGCGGCTCTTCCGGCTGCTCAAGTTCGGGCGCTACTCGGACACGATCCGCACGCTCGGCCGGGTGGCGGTCGGCAAGCGCGAGGACCTGACCGTCGCGGCCTTCGCGGTCACGATCGTGCTCGTGATCTCCTCGTGCCTCATGTACTACGTCGAGAACGAGGCGCAGCCCACGGCCTTCTCGAGCATCCCGGCGACGATGTGGTGGGGGATCGCCACCCTCACCACGGTGGGCTACGGCGACATCTACCCGATCACGCCGCTCGGCCGCTTCCTCGGCGCGTTCATCGCCCTCTCGGGCGTCGGCCTCGTGGCCCTGCCGGCCGGGATCCTGGCCGCCGGGTTCACCGAGGAGATGCAGCGCCGCCGCGAGGAGAAGGCCGCGGCCGGGGCGACCGACGGCGAGCCGCGCCGCTGTCCGCACTGCGACGGGGAGCTCTAGCCGGCGTCCCCCTCGGCCACCCCGAAGGCGCGGTCCACGACCGCCCGCGCGCTCGGCTGGAGCACGACGTGGACGTGGTCGCCCGGGAGGAGCTGCGTGCTCCCGCGCGGCGGGATGACGTGCTGCCCGCGGACGACCATGGCGACGACCGCCTCCTGCGGGAACCCGAGCTCCCGGACGTGGCGGTTGGCCATGGGGCTCTCGGGGGTCACGGCGTAGTCGACGAGCTCGGCCCCCTTCAGCGCCGCGACCGACGTGAGCTCGAGGCCGACCGCCGGCTCCGGCCGCGGCGGCTCCTGTAGCCCCAGCCAGCGCGCGAGGTAGGGGAGCGACCAGCCCTGGGTCAGCGCCGAGACGATGACCACGAAGAAAACGACGTCGAAGACGACCTCGCGCCCGGGCAGCCCGAGGAGCAGCGGGTAGATGGCGAGGACGACGGGGACGGCGCCCTTGAGGCCGACCCAGGCGACGAACGCGATCTCCCGCAGGCTGAAGCCGAACGGCCGCAGGAGCAGGGCGACCGCTAGCGGCCGCGCGACGAACGTCAGGACGGCGGCGACCGCGAGCCCCTCGAGCGCCACCTCGCGCAGGCGGCTGGGGAAGCTCAGGAGCCCGAGGAGCACGAACATGGTGATCTGCGACAGCCAGGCGCTGGCCTCGTGGAAGCGGATGACGCTGAGCCGCAGCGGGAGCGCGCCGTTGCCGATCACGATCCCGGCGATGTAGACGGACAGGAACCCGCTCCCGCCGAGCACGGCGGCGCCGCCGTAGGCGAGGAGGCCGGCGGCCATCGTCGCGAGCGGGTAGAGCCCCACCGCGGGGAGCGTGTGGCGGCTCATCACCCAGAGCGTGGTCCGGCCGACGGCCAGGCCGGCGACCGCGCCGACGCTCATCTGGACGACGAACAGCCGCAGGAGCCCGGGGCCGAGCTCGAGCCGGCCGAGGAGCACCTCGAGCAGCCCGACCGTGAGGAACACCGCCATGGGGTCATTCGAGCCGCTCTCCAGCTCGAGCGTCGCCGCCAGCCGGCGCCGCAGGTTCACCCCCTTCGCGCGCAGGACGGCGAACACGGCCGCGGCGTCGGTCGAGCCGACGATGCTCCCCAGGAGCAGCCCCTCGAGGAGCGGGAGGTCGAGCGCCCAGGAGGCGGCCAGGCCCGTGACGCCCGCGGTGATCACGACCCCGACGGTCGAGAGCAGGAGCGCCGGGCGGAGCGCGCCGCGCACCGTGACGAGCGGCGTCTGCAGGCCTCCGTCGAAGAGGATGATCGCCAGCGCGACCGTCCCGACCGCGTGTGACAGGGCGTAGTCCTCGAAGTGCACCCCGAGGAGGCCCTCGGACCCGGCGAGCATGCCGAGCCCCAGGAAGAGGATGAGCGCCGGCACGCCGAGGCGCGAGGAGAAGGAGCTGGAGCCGATCGCCAGGAGCAGCAGGACCGCCGCGATGAGCAGCGTGCGGTCGATCTCGAACATGGCCGCTCCGGGGTCCCTCCCCGGGACGAGTGTAAGCTGCGGCGGCGGTCGGGCGGGAGGCCGCTACCTGGCACCACCCAGGAGCGCGTCGAGCGCCGCGAGCGCCTCGACCCAGCGCCGCTCGACCTCGGCCGGCGCGGGCCGCCTCGCCCGGGCGGCGGCGCCGGCCTCGGCGAGCGCCGCCGCCAGGCGCGCGCGCGGGCGCTGGGGCGCCCGCGACCCTGCGCTCGACGACGGCGAGCGCCCGCGCCAGGCCGCGGCGGCCGCGGCGTCGGCGCCGGCCTCGGCGACACGCGCGCAGTCGACGAGCGCGGCGCGGTCCTTTCGCGCAGGTGCAGGCGCCGACGAGCGCCTGCAGGTCGGCCGTCCGCTCGAGCAGGGCCTGCCAGCCGGCGGCGCGCGCGGCGACGTCGTCGGCCCCGGGCGGGCCCGCGCCAGGTCCGGCCTCGTCGCGGGCCAGCGCGCCGGCGAGCGCCGCCGCGGCGGCGTCGCCGTGGCCAGGAGGGCCGGGCGGACGCGGGCGACGGCCAGGGCGCGCGTCCTCGAGCAAGTGAGGCGAGGACCTCGGGGGCGCGCCGCGTCGGCCGGGGCCGACCGCGCGAGGGCCGGAGCGTCGCCGCGCGCCGGGCGAGGCGCTCGAGCGTCAGCGGGCTGGGCTCGGGCGCCAGGCCGCCGCGGCGCGCGAGGTCGCGCGCGGCCAGCGCCGACCAGGAGGTCGTCGAGGTCCGCGTCGACGACGGGCCCGGCGGCGGCGAAGGCGGCCGGCAGCGGCACCTCGTGCTCGAGGCAGGCCGCCCGCGCGCGCGTGGCCAGGGCCACGAGCGCTCGCGCGCCGACGGGCGCAAGGGCGGCCTCCTCGCTGGCCGAGGACGCGCGTGGGCTGAGCGCCTGCAGCGCCGCCTCCAGCGCGTGCGCGCGCGGCGCCGCGCGCTCGGCCAGCCACGCCTGCAGCGTGGTCCGCCGCCAGGGCGCGGCGCGCGGGCCGAAGGCCTGGGCCGCCTCGGCCGCGGCCGCCACGACGGCGTCGGCGCGCCGCCCGGCGGCGACCGCCTGGTCGCGCCCGGCCTGCGCCTCGGCCACCGTCCCGACGACGATCGGCACGACGCGCCGGCCGGGCGCGCCGCGCGACGCCACCCAGCGCGGCTGCGCCGTCGGGTCGTAGGCCAGGTGCGCCTCGTAGAGCCCGGGCGGCGGCCGCTCGCCCAGGCGCAGCAGGACGACGACGCCGCCGCCGCGGACGCCGGCCTGGTTCGTGCTCACGGGCGGGGCCTGCTGCTCCTCGAGCAGCGCCGCCGCGACGAGCGAGCCCTCGGGCGCGCCCGCCGCGAGCGTCAGCCGGACGCCCTGGCCGCCGCCGCGGAGCGGGGTGACGACGACCTCGCGCGCCGGGCCGAGCGTTTCCCCGTCGGCGCGCGCCGCCGCGGCCACGAGGAGCAGGAGCGCCAGCGCCCTCACTCGTCCCACCGGCGCAGGAGCCGCGGCCGCTCCTGGTAGGGGACGATCACGTCGTCGAGGATCGGGCTCACGTTGAGCGTCGTCGCGGCCCACCACTCCTGGCCGTCGCGCCCGACCGGCGGGGCGGCGCCCTGCTGCGCGCGGTCGAAGTAGAGGAAGTCGATGCGCAGGCGCACGCGCCGCTCGCCCGGCGTGACCTGCGTGTCGGCCCCGAACGCCACCGACGCGCCGGCGTCGGCCGGCGGGGCGGGCTCGCCCCACTGCTGGAGGATCGCCTGGCGCTCCGCCTCGAGCCCGGCCACCTCGGCGGCGAACGCGTCGCGGTAGGCCTGGAGGGTCGGCGCCGCCGCGGGCGCGGCGTCCTGGGCCAGGCGCGCGTAGCGCTCCTCGAGGGCGCGGGCGGCCGCCGCGCGCTCGTCGAGGTACACCAGCCGCCAGTAGCGCACGTACTCGTCGCTCATGAGCGCCAGCGCCGGCGCCGGGACGGCGCGGCCGCTCAGGTGGTCGCGCTGCGCCTCGCTCGACCAGCGGTAGGCGCCCTGCGTCTGGAAGTCGCCGCCGTCGTACCGCTTGAGCCCCCAGCGCCGCGGCTGCAGCTCGGTCCACACGATCCGCCCGACCTTCACGCGGTCGGCGTCGAACGCCGGCAGCTCCGCCGTGAACGACCCCGCGTGGTCGGGGCCCCAGGGCGAGTAGCGGCGCGTCTGCAGGGCCAGGAAGCCCTGGCCCGCGTGCCCGCCCCAGTTCAGGTCGCGGACGCGGTCGCGGCCGTAGGGGTGGCCGCCGTAGCGCGGCGGGCGGAGCTGGAGCTGGTACTCGACCGTCAGGAGCTCGTCGATCGTGGCCTCGGCGAAGCGCGGCCGGGCCGCCCCGGGCCACACGAAGCCGCCGGGCGCCAGGCGGTCCTGCAGGCCGGCGGGCCAGGCGGGCAGCGGCCAGGCGGCGGGCGCGGCGCCGGCGACGACGGTCTCGCGCAGCTCGCCCGCGAGCCCGTCGACGTAGGGGAAGTGCACGTTGCCGAAGTGCTGCACGTAGACGTAGTGCCACTCGCCGGCGCGGGCGGCGTCGAGCTCGAGGCGCACGTGGCGCGAGTAGTAGGGCGCGTTGAAGTCGGCGGCCTCGGGGTGTTGCTGGTCGATGCGCGCCTTCTCGCAGTCGCCGCAGGGGCAGGGGACGAGCGCCCCGTCGGGGCCCGGGGCGGGCGCGTGCAGCTCGTCGGGGCTCCAGCACTCGAGCGCGCGGAGCTGCCCGTGGCGGTCGAGCGACCAGCGCCGCGAGCGCACCTCGAGGTGGTAGGCGTCGCGCCCGGCGGGCGCGCGGACGAGGCGCGCCTCGAGCTGCAGGCCGAACGTCGCGGGGCCGGCGGGGCCGCCGCCCACCCACGGATTGCCCTGGACCGGGTGCCAGGCCTCCAGCAGCGGCGTCCAGGCGTCGAGGAGCGACAGGTTCAGCTTGAACCACAGGAACAGGCCCGAGCGGTTGCCGAGCAGCGGGCCGCCCGGGCCCGTGACGCGGTAGCGCAGGTCGCTCGCGCGGTCGGGCGGGACGAGGAGGCCGTCGGGGGCCAGGTCCTCGGCGTAGGCGAGCCGCCCGCCGGGCGGGTGGAGCTGGTCGGCCAGCGCGCGCAGGGCCGCCCAGCGCGCGGCGTGCGCCGGGTCGCCGGCCGGGTCCAGGCCGAGCGCCTCGGGCGGGGCGCCCGCGGCCACGGCGAAGGCCTGCACGCGGTCGACGAGGTGCGGCGCCGGCCCCTCGCGCGCGGGCTCGTCCCAGACGAGCCCGCCGCCGCCGTCGACGAGCCGCTCGCGGAGCAGGCGCACGTAGGTGAAGTCGGGCGGCACCGTGAACGTCGGCTCGAACCCGGGCGGGAGCTGCTCGGGCGGCACGCGCCGCGCGTCGCGCAGCCGCCAGGGCTCGCCGCGCAGGTCGGCGCCGAAGCGGAACAGGTGCATCGTGTTGTCGTGCACGCTCCCGCCGAACTCGAGCGGGTAGCCGCCGGCGAGCGTCTCGGGCGGGCGCGGCGTCGTCGGCTCGTCGGCGATGAGCTGCACCCAGCCGCTCGTGCGCGAAGCCGCCTGCACGCGCAGCCGCCGGCGCAGGGCCGCGTCGGCGAGCGGCTCGAACGTGACCTCCGGCTGGTGGTCGTCGGCGGTGCGCACGCGGAACGACCCCGTCACGGCGCGCACCGGGGCCGGGAACGACGCGGTCTTCTCCAGCTCGTCGGACGTGCGCGCCGCCTCGAAGTCGGCCTGCGTGAGCAGGCGCAGCGTGTCGTAGACCTGCGCCACGGCGTGCACGGTGTGCTGCGCGACGAGGGCGCCGTCGGGCGCGAGCACGCGGCCGAGCGACGTGACCTCGTAGACGCCGTAGGTGATGAAGCACAGCTCCGTCGTGGCCACGGCCAGGTCCACCTTGCCCAGGCCGGGGTGGTTCGTCGCGTCCGGGTTGCGCTGCGGGTGGATCAGGTTCGGGTCGGCGTTGGCGAGGAGCGCCGCGCGCTGGGTCAGGTCGAGGTCGAGGTCGTTGCGACCGTCGCCGTCCTCGTCCGCGTCGAGGAAGCGGCGCAGGTCCGCCCAGCCGCGCAGGGGCTCGCCGGGGGCCACGAACGCCCCGCCCGACCGCACGCCGCGGCGCCGCTGGTCGAGGCGGGTGGCGATGCGCCGCGCGGCGGCCGCGTCGATCGCCCGCGGCGTCTCGTCGGGGTGGACGGCCTGGCGCGGGCGCACGCCCTCGAAGCAGGCGACGAGCACCGGCCAGGGGGCCGTGTTGACGTCGACGGGGGCGCGCCACTGCGGGACCTCGGCGCCGCCGGCGTCGAAGCCGACCATCGCCGCGTCGAGCCAGGCGTCGACGCTCACGTGGTCGGCCAGCCGCTCGAGGTCCTCGGGAGGGAGCACGGCCCGGAGCTGCTCGAGCGCCTGGAAGCGGCCGCCGAGGGCGGCGCGCAGCTCGACCAGCTGTCGCCCGCGCCCGGCGACGGGGTCGCGCGGCTGCGTGCGGTCTTGCGCCTCGGCGGCGGAGAGGCCGGCCGCCTCGAGCTCGGCGCGCCGCGCCTCGAGCCACGCCGCCCAGCCCGGGTCGTGGAGCGGGCTGGCCGGGTCGAGGCGCCGGCGGTCGAACTCGTCGATCGCGCGCCCCAGCGCGTCGAGCATGGCGGGGAGCGTCGGCTGCTGCCCGTTGAGCGAGAGCTTGGCGTTGGCGGCGACGACGCGCAGGGCGAAGTGGTCGCCGCCGGCGCGGTAGGTGCCCGAGACGACGCCCGAGAAGGCCAGGCCCTCGGCGGTCCGGCCGGCGCGGAACGACGGGTTCAGCGCCGCCTCGAGCGGCAGGCCGGTCCCCCAGCCCGCGCCGTCCTGGCTCCTGTAGGTCCAGGGCGCGTGGAACGACGTCACGGGGTCCTGCAGCTCCGTGCGCGTGAGGAGGAACAGCGCCCGCTCGAGGCCGGCCTCGGCGACGAGCCGGGCCCGCGCGGCGTCGCTCGCGTTGGCCGCCGCCCGCGCCTCGAGGCGCACGACGCTGACGAACGACACGGCGAACACGCTCAGGACGGCCAGGAGCCCGAGCGCGACGACCAGCACGCTGCCGCGACGCCTCGCGGTGGTCATCATCGGTCACCCCCCGGCCAGTCGGCCGCGCAGCGGAAGCCCACCTCGGGCCCGAAGGAGTAGTGGTTGTGGACGTGGTAGGGCTCGACCGAGAGCCCGACGTCGGCCGTGCCGCCCATGGCCCATGGCCACACCTCGACCCACTCGGCGACGTTGCCGGCCATGTTCCTGGCGCCGGCGGGGCTCGTCTCCCACGGCGGGTCGCCGACCCCGCGGACCTCGCCCCGGCCCTCGCGCGCCGCCGGGGGCGGCCGCCATGGCGGCAGCCCGGCCGCCACGCGCCACTCGGCCCTCGTCGGCAGGCGCCGCCCGTGGCGGCGCGCGAACGCGCTGGCCTCTTCGAACGAGACCTCGGTGGCCGGGCGCGGGTCGCCGGGGGTCAGCCTCGCCAGGTGGACGTCGCGGCGGCGCCGGCCGTCGCGGCTGGCGCGCTCGTCCTCGGTCCAGAGCGCGTCGTCGTCGTAGTCGCGCTCGACGAAGGCGCGGAACCGGCCGGCGCTGACCTCGTCCGGATCGATGAGGAACGGCGCGCGGCCGGGCGCGAGCACGAGGAGCATGTCCTCGTGCAGGCGGCCCCGGGCGGGCAGCGCCGGGAAGCCCTCGAGCGCGTCGAGCGGGTCGTAGTGGCGGGCCACCCCGCGCTGGCGCAGGACGCCCCACGCGGGGAGCGCGGCCGGCTCGCCGGCGAGGAGCGCGCGGGTCTCGGTCGGCGTGACCAGCGTGCAGGCCCCGGCGGCCGTGCGGGTCACGGCGCCGCCCCGGGCCAGGGTCAGGCGCCGCGCCCGCGCGGGCGCGCGCGCGCGGCGTCGACGACGGGTGCCGGCAGGCCCCGCCTGCGGCCAGGACCGAGGCGCCGAGGCGGCGCCGCCTCGGCGGCGAGCGCACGCGCGGGGCGCCGCGGCCTCCGGCCGGGCCCTCGCCCGCTGGGCTGGAGGCGCGCGGACCAGGGCGCCCACGGCGGCGGACACGGCCTTGTGCGCCCGCGCAGGCGCGCGGTGGGCAGGAGCGCCCTCGTCGACGCGGGCGAGGCGGTCGCGCGCGGCGCCGAGCGCCGCGGCCGCTGCGCCTGTCGCGCGTCCACCGCGGCGCGCGGTCGCGCAGGTCGAGGAGCGCGGCGGCGGCATGTCGTGGCGAGGGCGGCCCAGGTCGTGGCGAGGCGCGCGTCTGCCGCGCGCGCCCGAGCGCCATGTCCTCGCGAGGAGGCCGCCCGCGAGCGCGACGAGCGCGGCGGGCGCGAGCAGCCACGCGCGGCGGCGCGCCCGCCGGGCGGCGTCGCGCCAGAAGGAGGGCGGGCGGGCCACGACCGGCTCGCCGGCGAGGAAGCGCTCGAGGTCGTCGGCGAGGGCGTCGGCCCCGGCGTAGCGCCGCGCGGGCTCGACCTCGAGCGCCGTGAGGGCGATCGCCTCGAGGTCGCGCGGCACGTCGGGCCGCAGGGCCGTCGGCCGGCGCGCCGGGTCGCCGCGGGCCAGGCGGAGCTGCAGGTTCTCGATCCGCTGCACGTCGTAGGGGCCCTCGCCGGTGAGGGCCCAGAAGAGCGTCGCCCCGAGCGAGTAGACGTCCGAGAGCGCGCTGGCCTCCGCCCCGAGCGCCTGCTCGGGCGGCATGAAGCGCAGCGTGCCCATGACCTGGCCCTCGACGGTCAGCTCGGCCGCGCCCTCGAGGCGCGCCAGGCCGAAGTCGACGACGTGCACCTTGAGGCCGTCGGCGCCGGCCTCGACCATCAGGTTCGACGGCTTCACGTCGCGGTGGATCACCCCCTTGCGGTGGGCGAACGCCAGCGCGCGCGCGGCGTCGGCGACGACGCGCGCGGCGCGCCGCGGCGACTCGTGGCCCAGGCCGACGTCGCGCACCACGTCGTCGTAGGCGCGCCCCTGCACGAAGCCCATGGCCAGCCAGAAGACGCGCGCCTGGTCGTCGCGCCCCCAGCCGTGGATGGGCCGGATCGCCGGGTGGTCGAGGGCGGCGATCGCGCGCGCCTCGCGCTCGAAGCGCGCGACGGCCCCCGCGTGCGTGCCGGCCGTGATCGGCAGGACCTTGAGGGCCACCTGCCGCCCGAGGCGCGGGTCGCGGGCGAGGTAGACGATCCCCATGCCGCCGCGGCCGAGCGTGCGCACGACCTCGTACCCGCCGACGAACGACCCGGGCGCCGCCTCGAGGGCGGCCGCCGGGTCCTCGGCGTCGGCGGTGGTCGGCGGCGGCGCGGGCGCGGTGAGGTCGTCGGGCGTCGTCCCGGTCGGCGTCGGCGTCGGGGCCGTCGGGGCCGGCGGCTGCGGCGGCGGCGTGAAGGCGGTGCGGTCGTCGGTGGGGCGGGCGGCGGCGAACGAGCCGCGGCCGGTCGACGGAGGGCCGGGGGTGAAGACGGTCGGATCGTCGACGGCCGGGGCGAGCGCCGGCGGCGGCGTGAAGGCGGTGCGGTCGTCGACGGGGTGGGCGGCGGCGAACGAGCCGCGGCCGGTCGACGCGGGGCCGGGCGTGAGGATCGTCGGGTCGTCGACGCCGGGCGCCGGCGCGGGCGGCGGCATGAAGGCGGTGCGGTCGTCGGTGGCCGGGGCGTCGACGAGCGGGGCGGCGGTGAACGAGCCGCGGCCGCTCGACACGGGGCCGCTCGGGGCCGGCCCGGGGACGAGGACGGTGGGGTCGTCGAGGCGCGACGCGGGCGCGGGCGGCGGCTCGAAGAGCGTCGGGTCGTGCTCGCCGGTCATCCGGGCGCCCCCGGCGTCGTGATCGTCGGGCCAGGCGCCTCGCGCAGGAGGACGCGCATCGTCCGGCGGACGACGGGGCCGCGCGGGCCGGGCGAGCGGACGTCGAGCGTGGCCTGCAGGGCGACGGGCAGCCAGGCCGCCGTGTAGCGCACGCCGCCGCGGGCGTCGCCCGGCGGGGTCGTGAGGACGAGGCGGTGGGGCGGGTCGCGGCCGTCGTCGAAGGTCCGCCGCTGGCGCACGGCGTAGAGGCCGGCGTCGAAGCGCGGCGGCGCGCGCGTGTCCTCGAGGCGCACGAGCGCGCCCGCCTCGAGCCGCGCCAGGGGCGTCGGGGTGCACAGGTCGAACGACGCCACCGTGCCGTCGACGCCCTGGTGGACGAGGCGCGCGCGCAGGGCGGCGAGGTCGCCGGCGGGCGGCGGGTCGCGGAAGGCCTCGGCCTCGGGCGGCGCGTCGAGCCACGGCCGCAGGCGCACCTCGACGACGCCGCGCAGCACCTCCTCGCGCACCTCGGCCGCGAGCGTCGGCAGGCCGGGCGCGCCGGGGATCGTCGCCGGCGAGGCGACGCGCACGAGCGCCCCCTCCTCGCGCGCGGCGTCCCAGACGACCTCCCAGCGCACGCGCGCCGCGCGCGCCTGGTCGGGCGCGCCGTCGCCGTCGAGGTCCACCTGCTCGAGGACCAGGAGGCCGAGCCGGTCGTGGCGCAGCAGCGCCGGTCCGTCGGGGCCGTCGAGCGTCGCCGGGTCGGGCGCG
The DNA here is from genome assembly GCA_019636275.1 of Planctomycetota bacterium. GTDB lineage: Bacteria > Planctomycetota > J058 > J058 > J058 > JAMLIC01. Next base: position 11,233 of record JAHBXY010000197.1, read on the forward strand.
AGGCTCACCTCGAGCCCGGGCGCGGCCGGGTCGGGGACGGCGACGGCGAGCTGCCAGTCGCGCTCCAGGCGGTCGAGCGCCGCGCCGACCGCCCGTGCCGCGTCGAGCCGCGCCTGGCTCGTGTCGTACGCGCGCATCACCGCCTGGAAGGTCAGCGCCAGGACGCCGACGAGGATGCTCGACAGGGCCACGGCCACGAGCAGCTCGAGGAGGGTGAAGCCGCGGCGCCTCACCTGGGCGCCGCCGGGAGCGCCACCGGGCCGACCATGAGCTCGGTCGTGTAGGTGGCGATCGGCCGCGGCTCCTCGGCCGGCGACGCGGGGTCCCACGGCGTGAAGCCGTGGTAGAGGAGCACCGTCACGCGGTAGAGGCCGTCGACGCGCGCGCCGTCGACCGAAGCCCGCTGCAGGTGGAGCGCGAAGGCGTAGCCGGGCAGCGCCGTGCCGTCGGCGGCGGCCGCCGCGCCGCCGTAGACGCGGCGCACGAGCGGCTCGCCCGGGGCCCGCGCCATGTCGTCGCGGGCCAGCGCGGCGTCGCCCGCGCCGTTCTCCGCGGCGACCGGCGCGGCCCTGGGGTAGACGAACGACGCGTCGATGCCGTGCGGCAAGAGGACGCACGCGGGGTGGTCGAAGATCGCCGGGTCGACCGCGCCGTCGGGGCGGCGCGCCGGCGGCGGCGCCTCGCCGGGCGGGAGCCCGCCGGGTGGGGGAACAAGAAGAACGCGTGCGCCAGCCGGCGGCCGCCGGGCGCCTCGACCCAGGCCTCGTGATAGAGGTCGCGCGCGCCCAGGCGCAGGGCGGCGACGATCGAGTGGGCCTGCTGGGCGGCGACCAGGTCGTCGACGGCGTCGCCGGCCGTGCGCACGGCCGTGGGGACCAGGGCCAGGATCCCGAGGATGCCGATGACGAGCACCACGAGGGCGATCAGCACCTCGAGGAGCGTGAAGCCTCTGCGCCGTCCCCGACCTCGCCCGACCATCCCCGTCCCGCCGCGATCATGGCGGCGGGCCGGAGCGGGTGCAACGACGTCAGCGCCGCGCGCCCACCGGCTGGGGCGGCGCGGGCCGCGGGGCGCCCTCGCGCGGGGGCTCGCGGCCGGGGTGGCGCTCGCGGCGCCGCTGCGCCGCCAGGGCCACGCCGTAGAGGAGCGCCACCAGCACCACGCCGCCCGCCACACCCGCCGCGAACGGCGCCGCCACCGTCCACGGCGAGATCTCATCGCGGGTCGCCCGGGTGGCGCCACCGGCGACGGCGTACCCCAGCGCCTCGAGCTCGGGCGCCAGGACCTCGAGGTCGCCCCGACGCGCGGCCAGCGCGTCGAGCAGGCCGTCCACGGCGGAGCGCGTGCCCTGGCGCACGAGCTCGGGCCCGAGGTCGGTGACGACGGTGTGATGGCCGGCCGCGGCCGCCTCGAGCTCGCGCGTGGCGCCCTCGACGAGGCCCATGGCGAGCTCGCGCGACAGCTCGCGGACCACGACCGCGACGTGCTCCTCGCCCAGCGCCTGGACCGTCCCGCGCGCGGCGCCGCGGCCGGAGGCGGTGGCGAGCGCCTCGAAGTCGCCCTCGGCGGCGGTCATCGCCTCGATCACCTGCTCGGCGACGCCGCGCGCGCCCTCCTCGAGCTGGCTGGCCGCCGCGCCTGCCACGTCGCGGAACATGGCCCCGAGGGCTCCGGGCTCTCCGAACTGCTCCTGCGCGGCGATGTCGCCCAGGCCGTCGATCACGCCTTGCACGGCCCCGCGGCTGACGTCGTGCGCGACCGACTGGAGCTGCTCGCGGTCGGCCGCCTCGTCGAGCTGCGCGATCGTCCCGGCCGTCGCCGCCTCGGCCGGCTTCTCGGCGAGCTGGGCGCAGGCGGTGAGCGGCACGGCCAGGGCCAGGAGCCAGGTGGGCGGGCGGCGAGACATCGCACCTCCGATCCACGGCAGCGCCGCAAGCGCGGTGCCCGCGCGCGCGCCCCGGCGGGGCCGACCGGCGCGCGTCAGCCGTGGCGCGCGGCCGGCGCGGACCTGACCAGACCCACCTCCCGGGAGGCGACGAGGTCCACAGCCCGGCCCCCTGGCCGGACGAACGAGGGCAGGTCACGGAGCGCTCGAGAGCTCTCCTTTAGCATGAAGCTGCTCGGCCGGGCACTTGCGCCGACCGCGCCCCCCTCGCGGCCCCCCTCGCGAGCGCACCCCTCTCGCGAGCGCACCCCTCATCTCGACCCGCCAGAGCGAGCGATGGGGAGGCGCGGAACGGGCCAAGCGCCGTCGCCCGGGCACTTGCGCCGACCGCGCCCCCCTCGCGAGCGCATCACTCATCTCAGGCCAAGCGCCGTCGCCCGGGCACTTGCGCCGACCGCGCCCCCCTCGCGAGCGCATCACTCATCTCAGGCCACTTGCGCCGGCCGCGCCCCCCTCGCGAGCGCATCACTCATCGCGACCCGCCAGAGCGAGCGATGGGGAGGCGCGGAACGGGCCAAGCGCCGTCGCCCGGGCACTTGCGCCGACCGCGCCCCCCTCGCGAGCGCATCACTCATCTCAGGCCACTTGCGCCGACCGCGCCCCCCTCGCGAGCGCATCACCTTCAGGGCAGGGTGCCCCGGCCGCGGCGCCTGTCGAGGGCCGCGACCACGGGCCGCAGGGCGCGCCGGAGCGCCTCGCGGTCGGCGCGCCCGGCGAGGGCGCGGGCCACGTCGGGCGCGACCTCGGCGAGCGCCGCCTGGCGCTCGAGGAGCGGCAGGGCCAGCGCGAGCGTCTCCCGGGCCGCCTCGACGTCGCCGGCCGTCGCCTGGGCGTAGGCCAGCCGCACGCGCCAGCCCGCGTGCGCCGCCTGGGCGAACGCGGCCACATGGGCCTCGAGGCCGGGGCGGACGCGCGCGACCTGGCTCGTGCGCCAGGCGGCGGTCCACGCCCAGGCGGTGGCGTGGGGGTAGAGCACCCGGAGGAGCTCGAGGCGCCCGTCGACCGCCTCGAGGAACGCCAGCGCGTCGTCGAGCGTGCCCCGGTCGTCGCCGGCGGCGCGGCGGGCGCGGGCGCGCTCGAAGCGCGCCCGCGCCAGGTGGGGGTCGTGGACGAGCGCGGCGTCGAGGTCTTCGAGGGCGGCCGGGGTCGTCATGCCCAGGGCGGAGGCCCGCCACAGGTGCGCCTGCGCGCGGCGCTCGGGCGGGAGGTCGGTCCGCGCGAGCAGGGCGTCGGCGGCGGCCAGCGCCTCGTCGGTCCGGCGGGCGCGCGCGAGGTGCTCGCAGCGCAGGAGCGCGAGGTCGTCGCGCGCGGGGCCGGGCGGCGTGAGGGCCAGCGCCCGCTCGGTCGCGCGCAGGTAGCCGGCCACCAGCGCCGGCTTGACCGCGGGCCGGAGCCCCACCCAGGCGATCCGCCGCGCGTGCTCGGCGACGCGGCGCTGGAGGTCGGCGTCGGCCGACGAGCCGTCGGCGAG
>JAHBXY010000198.1 GCA_019636275.1 Planctomycetota bacterium
GCGCGGTCGCGGCGCGGGTCGAGGTCGTCGAGCGCGGCCCGGGCCGCCGCGAGCACGTCGGGGCGCGCCCGCTCGAGCGAGCGCGACAGGTCCAGCACGAGGGCGCGCGTGCGCGCCTCGCCGCGCTCGACCGACAGGCCGGCGGCGGCCACGGCGCAGGCGACGGCGACCACCGCCCGGAGCATCCGCCGGCCCGGCCCCCAGGGGCCGGCGCGCCGCTCGAGGACCCACAACAGCCCCAGCGCCAGCCCCGCCGCCGAGGCCCCCAGCGCCACCCCCGTGATCGTCACGGCCCCAGCCTACCCCGCCTCGCAGGCCGCGGAGCGGCCCGCCGGCGCCCCCGCCAGCCCTCCCCTGCCAGCAAACCGGGCGAGGCCCCGAAAAAAATGGGGGTGACTTGTCGGAGGGGGTCGCTACATTGTGACCCCAACGAGCCGGACGGGCTCGTTTGGACCCTTTCCTGCACGATCAGGACAGATGAGGGAGTGACGAACATGGCGAAGAAGAAGGCGGCCGGTGGGAAGTCGAAGGCGAAGGCGGGCGGCGGCGGGGACCGCACCTACGTCGTCGCCAGCAAGGCCAAGGAGTACCTGAAGAGCAAGGACTGCAACGTCGCCAGCGACGCCCTCTCGGGCCTCAACAGCGTCGTCGAGTGGTACCTGCAGCAGGCGGCCTCGCGGGCGAAGGAGAACGGCCGCAAGACCGTCCGTCCGCACGACTTCATGGTCGGCTAGTCAGCCGGATCCGCGATCGGGGCGGCCCTCGCTCGAGAGAGCTGGGGCCGCCTCGTCGTGTACGCGCAGGTACCCCTTGGCAACGTGCCCGGACGACGGGTAGATGGGTCGCCATGGCCTCGAAGGACCTCTACGCGGTGCTGGGCGTCTCGCGGACGGCGAGCGCGGACGAGATCCGCGCCGAGTACCGCAAGCTGGCGCGCAAGCTCCACCCCGACGTGAACCCGGGCGACAAGCAGGCGGAGGCGCGCTTCAAGGAGGTCAGCGCCGCCTACGGGGTGCTCTCCGACGCCAAGAAGCGCAAGCTCTACGACGAGTTCGGCGACGTGGCCCTGCAGGCCGGCTTCGACGAGCAGAAGGCCGAGCAGCTCCGGCGCATGGGCGGCGTCGGCGGGACGCCCTTCGACTTCGGCTCCTGGAGCGAGAGCTACGGCCAGGAGGCGGGCTTCGAGGACATCCTCGGGAGCATCTTCGGCGGCCGCTTCGGGCGGCGCGGGCCACGCCGCGGCGCCGACGTGCAGGCGGAGCTGGAGCTCGACCTGCCGCTCGCCGTGCGCGGGGGCGCCACGACGGTCACGATCCCCGGCCGCGGGCAGGTCGAGGTGAAGGTGCCCGAGGGCGCGGTCGACGGCCAGACGCTGCGCCTGTCGGGCCTCGGCCAGGCGGGCGAGGCGGGGGCGCCGGCGGGCGACCTCTACCTGCGGCTCAAGGTCGCCGCGCACCCCGCCTACCGGCGCGAGGGCGACGACCTGCACGTCGAGGTGCCGATCACGGTCGTCGAGGCGGTGCGCGGCGGGAAGGTGAGCTTCCCCGCGCCCACGGGCGAGGTGAGCCTGAAGCTGCCGCCCGGCACGCAGAGCGGGCAGAGCTTCCGCCTGCGCGGGCTGGGCGCGCGCGGGCGCGGCGGCGAGAAGGGCAACCTCTACGCGAGGGTCATGGTCGTCCTGCCCGACGGGCCGCCCGAGCGGCTCGAGCCGCTGGCGAAGGCGGCCGAGGAGCTGGGCGCGGGCGACGTGCGGGCGAAGCTGCGCTTCTGACCGGCCGCGCGGGCGGCCGGCGCGGTAGCATCGACGTCGACCATGGTCGGCTCGGCTCGCCTGCATCACTTCCTCGCCGTCTGCGCCGTGCTCCTCGGCCTGGCCCTGCTCCTGGCGGCCGAGCTGGGCCCGCTGGCCCAGGAGCGGCCGGCGCTCGCCGGGGTCGCCGCGTTCGCGGTGGGGATCCCGCCGGTCGTCGCCATGACGCGCCTGACGCAGGTGGGCTGCGCGGCGCTGGTCGTGGCCGTGGGGCTGCACCTGCTCGCGCGGGCGCTGGGGCGCCCGGTGGTCGAGGGGCTGGCGCTGTTCGCCGCGCCGGGCTGGCTGTTCGTCGGCTGGGAGCTCGTCGCGCGCCCGCTGCTCGCGCGGGCGGAGGAGCGGCGCGCCCTGCTGGCGGTCGACACGGCGACCGTCGCTCACGAGCTGGCGGCGCTCCTCGGCCACGCGTCGCCGGTCGTGCGCGAGCGCGCCGCGCGGCGGCTCGGCGGGCTGTTCCCGCCCGACGTGGCCTTCCCGCTCCTGCGCGACGCCTCGAGCGCCGCCGCCGTCGAGGAGCGCCGCGCCGCCCACACGGCGCTCCTGGCGCTGGCGCGCCATCCCGATGGCTGGACGCGCGTGCGCGACCTCCTGCGCGAGCGCGTGCGCGACGCCGCCGACCTGGTGGCGGCCGAGGCGGCCACGACCCTGGCGCAGCTCGACGCGCAGGGGGACCTCGTGGCCAGCGCGGCCCCCGGCGAGTCCCGGCCCGCCGTGCGCGTGGCCTACGCCGAGGGGCTCCTGCGCGCGACGAGCGCGTCCGACGGCACGGGCAGCCGCAGCTCGCTGGCGGCCACGCTCCTGGCGCACGCCCTGGCCGAGCCGGCGGCCGACGAGGCCGTGCGCGCGCGGGCGCTCGAGGCGATCGACCGGGTGCCCGGGCGCGAGGCGCGCGCCGCTGCCTGCCCGCTCCTCGTGCGGCCCGAGACGACGGCCGAGCTCCTGTGGGTGTTCGTCGACCACGGGCAGCCCGAGGACGGCCCGCTCCTGAGCCGCTGGGTGGCCAGCGACCGCTACGAGGTGTGCAACGCGGCGGTCGAGGCGCTCGAGGCGATCCACGGCCGCGCCGGCGGGTTCGGCCCCGACCGCGACAAGACCGTCGCCGGCCTGCAGGAGGGCCGCGCCCGCCTGCGCGCGGTGCATCCGCCCGGCGACAACCCGCTCGCCGACGCGCTGGTCGAGCGCCTCGACGACCTCGAGGCGGCGCTCGCGACGGGCTGACGCCGCCCGGCGCGCTCAGGCCGCCCGCGCCGAGCGCGCACCGGTGACCGCGTCGTCGAGCAGCAGGGCCACCGCCTCGCGCCAGCGGTCCCACGAGAGCACCTCGTGCGCGCGGCGCAGGGCGGCCTGGCTGACCTGCTGGTAGCGGGCGCGGTCGGCGACGAGCGAGAGGACGGCGTCGGCCAGGTCGCGCGCGCCCGCCTCGACGGGGACCACGGCGCCGGTCTCGCCGTCGAGCACGACCTCGGGCAGGCCGCCCGCGTCGGAGACGACGCTGGGCCGCCCGTGGTGGGCCGCCTCGCAGGGGGCGATCCCGTAGGCCTCGGCCAGCGACGGGAGGAGCAGGACGTGCGCGCGCAGGAGCGCCTGCGCGTGCGCGCGGCGGTCGAGCGGGCTGGCCAGGTCCAGCGGCCCGAGGCAGGTCACCCACGGCGAGCGCTCGGCGCGCGGGGTGGGGCGGCCGATCACCTCGAGGCGCGCGGCCCAGCCCGCGGCACGGAGCGCCTCGACGGCCTCGACGGCCAGGTCCAGGCGCTTGCGCACGGGGTCGAGGCCGATGAACGCGAGCCGCAGGTCGTGGCGCGAGGGCGGCGCGATCGGCGGCGGCGCCGCGTGGGGCGCCGCCGGGTGGACGTTGGCGCCCAGCGGGACCGCGTGCGCGCGCGCCGCGGGGACGCCGAAGTCCCTGATGGCCGAGCGTCGCGCGAGGCGCGTCGCCAGGACGACGTGGGCCGCGCGGTCCATCCCCGTGCGCTCGACGAGCTCGCACGCGGCGCGGTACTCCGCCGGGCGCGCGGTGAAGTCGGGGTAGCTGCCCTGCAGCAGGCGCGCGGTCGTGTCGCTGGCGTAGACGATCGGCACGCTCGTCTCGAGCCGGTAGAGCAGCGTGCTCACGCAGCAGCCGAAGAGCACGTCGACCGGGCGCCGCGCCAGGAGCGCGCGCACGCGCAGCGACTCCGCCGCGCTGTGCGCCAGGACCGCGCCGGCGGTCACCATGGGCGGGGGGCGCTGGCGCTCGGCGCGCCCGAGCAGCTCGCGGCAGGCGCGGCGCCAGCGCGCGGGCGCGAGGCGCCGCACCTGCGCCCACGCCGGCACGAGCGGCAGCGGCGAGGGCGTCAGGTCGACGACCTCGCCCAGGCGCGACAGCTCGCGTCGCATGTTGAACGGCATGCCGCTGATCGCGCCGGGGTCGCGCGGGTCGACGGTGGACAGGAAGCCGATGCGCACGGGTCCTCCGATGGGTGATGCGCTCGCGAGGGGGGCGCGCTCGGCGCGAGCGCCCGGGCGACGGTGTGTGGCCCGCTGCGCGCCTCCCCATCGCTCGCTCTGGCGAGTCGAGTACGAGCGGCGGGCCCCCGCGCGCACACGCGCCACGGCCGCGGGGACCCACGTCCGCAACCCACGCGCCCGTCCGCCCCCGCGTGGACGCTCGCGGACCCGAGACACCCTCGGCCCTGCGCGGCCCGCCGCCGTCCCCTGGTCGCGACGCGGCGGCGCCCCTCCCGCAGACCGCTCGACACCCAGGGTCCACCTCGGGCCCTCTCACAGCAGGCTCCATTCGAGTCGATTGGACGCAGAGGTCGCAGAGGAGGCGCAGAGGTCGCAGAGGATGGGGAGGCGCAGGATCCCTTCTCTGCGACCTCTGCGCCTCCTCCGCGTTCTCTGCGTCCCATGAGTGGCCGAGGCGAGGTGCTGCTGGAGCGGATCGCGCGATCAACTCGAGTGAAATCGGCTGTCAGCGGCGCGGCGGGCCGCCGCCGAGCGGGCAGGTGAAGGGTCGGCCCTCGAAGCGGAGGCGCACGCCGTCGGCGGTGACCTCCGAGACCACGAGGCCGGCGATCACCTCGTCCGTCGCAGGGTCGACGACGCCGTCGCCGGCGACGAGGAGGCGGCCGCCGACGATCGCGCTCGGCGGTTGGTCGCGGTCGCCCGGCAGGATGACCGCCGTCACGCGCAGGAGGGGGCCGAAGCGGCGCTCGAGGTCCTCGAGGCGCTCCACCTCGCGGAGGAGGTCCAATCCGCGCACGAAGGCCGACTCCGCCGGCAGGACGATCGCCTGGTGGTCCGTCAGCCCGCGGACGCGCCAGAACGACCGCTGGAGGTGCGACCAGGACCTGCGGGCGGCGGCCAGGTCGTTGGCGTCGAGCGCGGCCGTCATGGCCTCCAGGGCGAGCTGGGCTGCCTCCAGCAGCGTGCTCGCGGGCAGCGACTCGTCGACCGGCGGGGGCTCGAGTCGACGCGCGAGCCGCTCGATCAGGTCCCTGAGCGCGCCCGCGGCGGGCGTCGCCCCGCGGATGGAGATGCGTCGCAGCGCGGCCGGGACGAGCGCGGGGTCGGCCTCCTCGAGCGTCTGGAGGAGGAGTCGCTCCAGCAGGTCGGTCCGCTCCTCGGGGTCCGGCGGCGGGGTCGACGAAGGCCGCGGCGGCGCGACCGCCTGCCCGGCGGCGAGGTCGCGCAGGGCCCGCAGGTGCGCCTCCAGGTCGCCCACGCGCCGCTCTCGCGCCAGGCGCTGGATGTCCTGGACGAGCTTGTCGACCTCGACCTCGAGCGGGGTCATGGGGAGGGGGCGCTCGGGCCGCGGCGACGGCGTCGTGATGACCAGCGCCCCCTCGGCGCGCTCCTCCACCTGCCAGCCGTGCTTCCAGGCGACCACCCGCAAGGTCTCCGCCGCGTGGAGGCCGCGGAGGTCGAACGAGACCAGGTCGTCCACGCCGGGACCCAGGGCGACGTCGCGCCCGGCGTAGGCGGCGAGCGCCGGGAGCAGGGTCGCGGCCGGGGCCCCGGAGGCGCGGAGGACCCCGCGGGGCCGCGCCCAGAGCACGAACACGTCGGGGCCCCGCGCCTCGACCTCGGCGCCGAGCGCCCGGGCGAGCAGGTCGAGGGCCAGGCCGAACGGCGCGTCCGTCAGGGCCAGGTCCACGCGCCGCACGTCCGCGTCGGGGTGGACCAGGACGTGGCAACCGGCCAGGCGACCCAGGGCGTCGGCGACCTCCGGGGCGACGGCCTCCTCGGCCACGAGGTCCAGGCGGACGTGCGCGCGGAGGGCCTGGACCGCCTCCGAGGGCAGGGCCGACCGCCAGGTCAGGGAGGACGTCGGCGGCCGCCCGACGAGGGTGCAGCCCCGCTCGTGCGTGACCTCGGCGCCGACCGCGCGCGCGACGTGGGCGACCGCGTCGCGCCAGGGGACGTCGTGCAGGTCGACCGTCACGCGCCCCCGGACGTCGTCGGCGACGACGACCGTCGCGCCGACGAGGCGCCCGATCGTCTCGAGCGCGCCGTGGACCTCGTGGTCCGAGAACGAGGCGGTCACCGTGTCCGTCGGGACGAGGAGCGCCCCGTCGCCCGGAAGATCGGCGATCCGGGCGCGGGTGAGCCGCGCCAGGACCTCGAGCGCCTCACGCGGCGGAACGTCCCGGAGCGACAGGGTCACGCGCTCGTCGAGGGCCGGGTCGACCGCGAAGGTCACGCTGGCGTCGCGGGCGAGCCGGGCCACGACCCGCGCCAGCGGCTCGTCCTGGGCTTCGACGTCGACCCGCCGCGCCGGCGCGTGGTCGGCGCTCGGGCGGACCTCCAGGCGACGGCTGGTCAGGAACCTCGGCGGCGGCCGAGGCTGCGCGCGCCGGACCGCCTGCGGCGGCGCGTCCGCCGCCGCGACCGGGTCGCTCGCCGGCCGTGCGGCCGGCGACTCGACGCCCGCGCAGCCGAGGCCCAGGGCCACCAGGCTGGCGCCGGCGAGGCGACTCCATCCGCGCGTCCACCCCATGGGCCCACCGTAGCCAGCCCCGCGCCCTCGCGCCGCCGGGTAGGATCGTTAGCACCCGAACCATCCCGCCGCGGAGACGCCGCCATGCCCGAGTTCCAGCGCTTCCAGGGGACCGCCCGCTACCTGACCAGCGAGGCGCTCCAGGCCGCCGTCGACTGCGCGCTCGTCCTCGAGCGGCCGCTGCTGGTCAAGGGCGAGCCGGGCACGGGCAAGACGCTCCTGGCCGAGGCGATCGCGGAGGGCCTCGGGCTGCCGCTGCTCCGCTGGCACGTGAAGTCGACCACGCGCGCGCAGGACGGGCTCTACGTCTACGACACCGTGCAGCGCCTCTACGACTCGCGCTTCAACGACGGCGACGTGAAGGACATCCGCAAGTACATCAAGCTCGGCCCGCTCGGGCAGGCCTTCAAGGCCGAGGGCCGGGTCGTGCTCCTGATCGACGAGGTCGACAAGGCGGACCTCGAGTTCCCGAACGACCTCCTGCACGAGCTCGACCGCATGCGCTTCCGCATCGCCGAGACCGACGAGGAGGTCGCGGCGCGCCAGCGCCCGGTCGTCGTGATCACGAGCAACAACGAGAAGGAGCTGCCCGACGCGTTCCTGCGCCGCTGCGTGTTCCACTTCATCGACTTCCCCGAGGCGGAGCTCATGAAGCGGATCGTGGCCGTCCACCACCCCGACCTCGACGCGCGCCTCGTCGGGCAGGCGCTCGAGGCCTTCTTCGCCCTGCGCAAGCTGCCGCGCCTGCGCAAGCGCCCGAGCACGAGCGAGCTGATCGACTGGCTGGCCGTCCTCAAGGCGTCCGGCGTCGCGCAGCTCAAGAACGACCAGGACCTGCCGTTCCTGGGCACGCTCCTGAAGAAGGAGCAGGACCTCGCGGCGCTCCAGGAGCTGCGCGCGGGCGTCCGCCGGTGGGGGTAGCGTGTTCGTCCCCTTCCTCTACGAGCTCCGCCGCCGCAAGGTCCCCGTCGGGGCCCAGGAGGCGGTCGCCCTGGCGAGGGCGCTCTCGCTCGGCCTCCACGACAGCTCGCTCGACGGCTTCTACCACGTCGCCCGCGCGCTCCTCGTCCACTCGGAGGCGCACCTCGACGCCTTCGACGAGGCCTTCGGGGCCCACTTCCGCGGGCTCGTCCCGCCGCGGCCGGCCGAGGTCAAGGACGAGCTGCTCGAGTGGCTGAAGGACGCCCTCGAGCGGCAGTTCACGCCGGAGGAGCTGGCGGCGCTCGAGCAGCGGGACCCCGACTGGCTGATGAAGCGCTTCGAGGAGCTCCTGCGCGAGCAGCAGGAGCGCCACGACGGCGGCAACCGCTGGATCGGCACGGGCGGCACCTCGCCGTTCGGCCACTCGGGCGCGGCCCAGCCGGGGATCCGTGTCGGTGGGCCCGGCGGCAACAAGAGCGCGATCGCCGTGGCCGACGCGCGGCGCTACCGGCCCTACCGGAGCGACCTGACCCTCGACGTGCGGCAGCTCGCCGTGGCCCTGCGCAAGCTGCGCGCGTTCGCCCGCGAGGGGGTCGACGAGGAGCTCGACCTCGAGGGGACGATCGACGAGACGGCGAAGAACGCGGGCGAGCTCGAGGTGGTCACGCGGCCGCCGCGGCGGCCGAACACGCGCGTCGTCCTGCTCATGGACGTGGGCGGCTCCATGGACCCCTACGCGCACCTCGTGTCGCGCCTGTTCTCGGCCGCGAGCAAGGCGACGCACTGGAAGGAGCTGCGCTCCTACTACTTCCACAACTGCATCTACGGGCGGCTCTACACGACCGAGGGCTTCAGCGAGGCGATCGGCGTCGACGACCTGCTCGCGGCCTGCGGGCCGCATCACAAGCTGATCGTCGTGGGCGACGCGCTCATGGCCCCTTACGAGCTCCTGCAGAAGGGGGCCGCCTCGCGCGGGGAGCTCCTCTCCGGGCTCGCCTGGCTGCAACGCCTGGCCCAGCACTTCGAGCGCAGCGCCTGGCTCAACCCGGAGCCGCCGACCTCCTGGCGCGGCTCCACGATCGAGGCCGTCGCGCAGGTCTTCCCCATGTTCCCGCTCACGTTGCAGGGGTTGGGCGAGGCGGTCGGCCACCTGACCCGGGGGCGGACCGCCCGGCGCGCCTGACGCTTTGGTCCGGTCGCGACCGGCTGCTATGGTTGCGAGCGGAGGAGCCGTCATGCTGCGCAAGGCGCTGGTGGTCGCGTGTGCCCTCGCCGTGGCCGCCGGGCCCGGCTGTGGCTCGATCGTGGGGCTCGCGTCCGACCGCGAGGTGCGGGTCGTCACGAACCCCGGCGGCGCGGCCCTGTTCGTCGACGGCACCCCGGTGAATGCGACCGGCCCGGCGGTCGTCCACCTGGATCCGGCCTACGAGCACCGGATCGAGGCGCGCCTCGACGGCATGCAGGCGGGCACGCAGGTCACGCGCTCGACGCGCACCGGCGTCGTCATCGCCAACGTGTTCCTCACCCTCGGCCTGGGCCTGTGGATCGACTGGCTCACCGGGGCGCTCTACAAGTTCCCGGACAGGGTCGTCCTGAACCTCGGCCGGCCGGTCGGCGCCGACGAGCCGCCGCTCGCCGCGCAGTATCCGCCGGCCCCGCGGCTCATGCCGCACGAGGACCCGCTGGCGCCGAGGGCCCCCGCCCCGAAGGGCGGCGGCACCGTCGAGGTCCGCTCCGACCTGCGGCAGGCCGACGCGCGCACGTGCGAGATCTGCCGCGCCCGCGTGGCCGCCGGCCGCGCCTGCCCCGACTGCGGCCAACCCCCTCGATGATGCTCGACGGCTGCGGCCGCGGATGCCGGGCGACGCCGCGCGCGCGCGGGTCGTAGGATCAGCAGATCGATACGACCCGCGCGCGCGCGGCCTCGCCTCGGCCTCCGCGGCCTCGCCTCGGTCGCTGCTACGTTCCACCCGGAATCGGCGACGGCGAACGCCCTGAGCACTCGAAGACAGCCGCATTTGACGGGTGACCTGGTCAGCTCGGCGGGGGATCGTCCGAGGGGCGGCCGTCTGCCTACCTCGTCGACTTCGCCGCGGACGGGCGCTTCTTCGCCGCGGGCGCCTTCTGCTTCGCACGCTTCTTGGTCGCGCCGGTCTTCTCGTTCGCCGAGGCCTTCTTCGTCGCCGAGGCCTTCCTGGTGGCGGCGGACTTCTTCGTGGCGGAGGTCTTCTTCGTCGTCGCGGCCTTCCTGGTGGCGGCGGACTTCTTCGTCGTCGCGGCCTTCTCGGTGGCGGAGGTCTTCTTCGTCCTCGCGGCCTTCCTGGTTGCGGCGGACTTCTTCGTCGTCGCGGCCTTCTCGGTGGCGGCGGACTTCTTCGTCGTCGCGGCCTTCTTGGTGGCGGGCGCCTCCTTCCCCGCCGCGGCCCTCTTCGACGCAGGCGACGCCGCGACCGCGACGGGCTTCTTGGTCGTGGGCGCCTTCGTCTTGCCCGCCGGCGGGCGTCGGCGGGCGGGGTCGTCGTCGGCGTCGCCGTCGTCGCCCTCGGCGGCGCGGCGGGCGTCGGCGTCGCGGACGCTCGCGCCGCCGTGCTCGCGCACGTAGGCGGCCTGCCCGCCGAGGGCGCCGCGGAAGGCGGCGCCGAGCGCGGGGGAGACGGCGAGGAAGGCGCCCTCGAGCTCCGCCAGGCGGTCGGGGCTCGGGCGGGCCTTGCGCAGCTCGAGCGCCACGATCCGGGCGTCGACGCGCAGGTCGCGCGCGTCGTCCTCCAGCAGGCCGGTGCGGTCGATCGCCGCCAGCAGGTCGGGGGCGGCGGGCGGGAGCGGCTCGCCGCGGGGCGCCGCGGACGACGCGCCGGCGCCAGCGTCGGTCGCGCCGGCGGCGGCGCCGCCCGCGACGTTGGGCTCGCAGTCGTCCCCGTCGCCCAGGGCGGCGAGGGCCTCGCGGAAGGTCGCGTCCACGTCGACGAGCCCCTCGCCCGGGAGGGCCTCGAGCTGGCGGAGCACCGCCTCCATCCCTTCCGCGTAGGCCCCGACGACCAGGCGCTGGAACGCCTCCCAGCGCGCGTCGACCCCCGCCCCCTGGAAGGTGCGCGTGATCAGCTCGCGCAGCTCGAGCTTCCACCCCTGCTTGAGGTGGTAGAGCAGCGTGTGCGCGAACGCCAGGCGGTCGCGCGCGCCCGCCGGCAGCCGCAGGGCGTCGCCCGACGTGCGCTCGTGCAGGACGTCGGTCGGGACGCGCGCGCGGAGCTGCTCCGAGAGCGCGCGCACGACCTGGTCCTTCTGGCAGTAGTTCACGACCAGGCGCAGCTTCGTCGAGCCGTCGTGGAAGTTCGCCCGCCGCAGGTCGTCGACGTAGCCGACGAGCGTGCGCACCGCGTTGTGGAGCTCGGACGGGCGGGCGAGGTTCGACACGGGCGGCCCCCTGGCTGGGGGGCTGATCTTACCCAGCGCCCGGGGCGTCCGGCCGCGGGCCTGGCTCGCGCGGGCGAGGTATAAGCGACGGGGTGAGCCCGCCGGCCCCCGCGCGCCTCCGGCCCCCGACCGCCGCCCTCGCGGCGCTCGCCGTCGCCCTCGCGGCGCTCGCCGGCGGCGTCGCGGCACAGGACGTGGCCCCGGTGGGCTCGCCCGGCGTCGCGGCCCCGGGGTCGGTCACGCCGGCTGCCGCCGGGCCGTGGCGGCTGCCCATGCGCGGCATGGCCCTGCCCATGCACGCGCTCGACCCCGCCCACGACTACGCGACGCCGCTCGCGGAGCTCCCGCCCCTCGGCGTCGACCACGTGGCGCTGTTCGTGCACCTGTGGCAGCGCGACGCCCGGAGCCCCGAGCCGCGCCGCCACCCCTTGCGGACGCCGTCCGACCGCGTCGTCCGCGACACGATCCGGCGCGCGCGCGCGCTGGGGCTGGCCGTGGCCCTGGTCCCGACCGTGCACCTCGAGCGCCCGGCGCCCGAGGACTGGCGCGGGAGCATCCGCCCGCCGAGCTGGCCGGCGTGGTTCCAGGGCTACCGGCGCGAGCTGCTGCACCTGGCCCGCCTGGCCGAGGACGAGGGCGTGGCCCTGCTCGCCGTCGGCAGCGAGCTCTCGTCGACCGACGCGCAGGAGGCGCTCTGGCGGGCGCTGATCGCGGACGTGCGCGCCGAGTTCTCGGGCCCGCTCACCTACTCGGCCAACTGGGACCACTACCAGCGCGTGGGCTTCTGGGACGCGCTCGACCTCGTGGGCCTCTCGGCCTACTTCGAGCTCTCGCGCGCCGACGACCCCGCGGTCGACGACCTGCGCGCCGCCTGGACGCGCGAGCGCGACGCCCTGGCCGTGTTCCGCGCGCGCCGGGGGCTCCTGGGCCAGCCGCTCGTCCTGCTCGAGGTCGGCTACCCCAGCGTCGCGGGCGCCGCGTCCAAGCCCTGGGACTACACCGCCCAGGGCCCGGTCGACCTCGAGGTGCAGCGCCGCTGCTACGAGGCCTTCGCCGCCGCCTGGCGCGGCGCGCCGCCGGCCGACCTGGCCGGCGTGTTCTTCTACGAGTGGTGGGGTGAGGGCGGCCGCCGCGACCGGGGCTACACCCCCCGCGGCAAGCCGGCCCTCGACGCGCTGAAGGGCTTCTTCGCCCCTACTTCTTCGCCGGCTCCTTCTCGCCCTTCTCCGGCGAGATGATCACCTCGTCGACGAGGCCGTAGGCCTTGGCCTCCTCGCCCGACATGAAGAAGTCGCGGTCCGAGTCGCGCTCGATCTTCTCGACGGTCTGGCCGGTGTGGTGGGCCAGGACGCGGTTGAGCACGCCCTTGAGGCGCTTGATCTCGCCGGCCTGGATCTCGATGTCGGCCGTCGTGCCGCGCGTGCCGCCCCACGGCTGGTGGATCATGATCCGCGCGTGCGGCAGGGCGTAGCGCTTGCCCTTCGTGCCGGCCGCCAGGAGCACGGCGCCCATCGACGCCGCCTGCCCGAGGCAGTAGGTGGCGATGTTGCAGGTGACGAACTGCATGGTGTCGTAGATCGCCAGACCCGCCGTCACCGACCCGCCGGGGCTGTTGATGTAGAGCGAGATGTCCTGGTTCTTGTTCTCGAACTGCAGGTAGAGCAGCTGCGCCACGATGACGTTGGCGCTCAGGTCGGAGATCTCGTCACCGATGAAGATGATCCGCTCCTTGAGGAGGCGGCTGTAGATGTCCCAGCTCCGCTCCCCCTGACCGGTCTTCTCGATCACGTAGGGGATGAGCATGTCGTTGACGACCTCGACAGGGTCTCGATCAGCCACGGCGGCCGGCTCCTTCTGGATCTGCTGACGGGCGCGTGGCGCGGCGGTGACGGCGACCGCGCTCGACCCGGGCGCGTCAGTATAGCGCCCGACCGCCGACCGGGGAGTCCGCCTGGTCGCCCCAGGCTGCGGGTCGGTCCTGCACCGGCGCGGTCCGGAATCGGACGCTGCGACGAAGGTGATCGTGGCCCAGGGGCACTTACGCGCGTGGCCAGGAGCTTGCGGTCGCAACTCCCCGGGAGGGAGTGCTGGTGGAGGCGCACGACGACGTCCTGACGGCGGCGCGCACCGGGCTGCCGTGGTGGCGTCGCCTGGCGACCTGCGAGGTCGTGGAGCCCGACGGGCGCGGGCGGGTGGAGCTCCCGTGGGCGCTGGCCCTCGGCTTCGCGCCCCTGGGGTTCGTGCGGGAGCGGGGCCCGTTCTTCGACGTCGTCACCCAGGACCTCGAGCACGAGCACGAGCCGGTCACGGTCCGCCTCTTCCGGAATCATGGCTACGTCCTCCGCACCGTCTTCGACGACGGCCACCTCCTCCTCACCTCGTGGCATGAGCCCCTCACGGCCGGGTCGCCGGGCGTCACGTGGCGGAAGGGCAGCTCCACCCTCCAGGACGACCTGGAGGTCCATCTCGACCGGGTCCGGAGCGAGGCGGCGGCCGGTCGCCGCCCGTTGCGGCTGGGGTCGATCGATCGATCCGTGGCGGCGGCGCGCAAGTTCTACGAGGTCGACGCGTCGGTCTCGCTGATGGTGATCCCCTGGGTAGAGATGCTCTTGCACGTCGCGGTCGCGCTCAGCCTGTGCGTGCCGCTCGCTTCACCCGACCCCATCCCGACCAGCCTCGCCCTGTTCCCGCTGGCCTTGATCGCCCGGTGCGCGGTCCCTCACCTGATGCGGCGGTCGGCGCGTCCGGCGCGCAAGCGCAGGGGAGCTCCGCCCAAGGGGCCATGGATCCGGCTCGTGCCGATCGCCGGACGGGGCCGCTGCCCCTACTGCCACGACGCGCTGGGCGGCGAGCTGGTGCGCTGCGATCGCTGCGCCGCAGGCCACCACGCCGAGTGCTGGGCCGAGCACGCCCACTGCGCCTCCTGCCCGCCGCCCCGGGTCCTCGCGCGCGCAGGTCGAGCCGCCACGGGCGCGAGATAGTCGGCCGCGCCGGTGCTGCACCCGCCACGCGGTCGCCGTAGACTGTGCGCCCGTGACGGGCGCGAAGGACGACACGACGTCGGACTACGGGGGCGTCCTGCCCCTCCCGCCGCCGGCCGCGCCGGAGCACGCGCCGCTCGGCGAGGCCCTCCTCTCGCGCCTCGTCGTCGCGCACGGGCTCGTCACGCGCGAGCAGCTGCGCGCGCTGCTCGCCGGCCGCGCCGCGGGCGACGTCCGGCCGCTCGAGGCCATGCTCCTCGGGGCGGGGCTCGTCACGCCCGCGGACCTGGAGCGGATCCGGCGCGCGCCCCCGCCCGCCGGCCCCGACCCGGTCACGCCGCCGGGCGGCGTCCCCCGGCGGGCGGGTTGGGGCGCGGCCGCGGTCCAGGAGGTCGACGAGGCCGCGGAGCGCACGGTGACCTTCGAGGGCGTCCTCTCGCCCCTGGCGCTCG
>JAHBXY010000199.1 GCA_019636275.1 Planctomycetota bacterium
CACCTCCTTGGCGAGGCCGAAGTCGGTGAGCACCGGCTGACCGTCGGGCGTGACCAGGACGTTGTGCGGCTTGAGGTCCCGGTGCAGCACGCCGCGGCCGTGCGCGAAGGCCAGCGCGCGGGCCAGCAGCGCGCACAGCCGGGCGGCCT
Organism: Planctomycetota bacterium; assembly: GCA_019636275.1. Lineage (GTDB taxonomy): Bacteria > Planctomycetota > J058 > J058 > J058 > JAMLIC01. The sequence continues at coordinate 150 of JAHBXY010000199.1, forward strand.
CGCGCGGGGGCAGGGGGCCGTCGCGCCCGAGGCGCCGCTGGAGCGACTCGCCCGGCACCAGGTCCATGACCAGGTACGGCGCGCCGCCCTCCTCGCCCACGCGGTGGATGCCCACGATGTTCGGGTGCTTGAGGCGAGCGGCGGCGCGCGCCTCGACGGCGAAGCGCTCCAGCTCCTCCGGATCGGCGGCGCCGCCGAGCGCGACCTTGACCGCCACCTCGCGGCCGAGCCGCCGATCGAGCGCCCGGTAGACCACCCCCATGCCGCCGCGCGCCAGCTCGCCCAGGAGCTCGAGGTCGCCCAGCCGGCGCGCCGTCGGGCCAGGCGGGGCTGCGAGGCGACCGGACGACGACGCCGGGAGCGGCAGCACGTCCCGGTACGGGCTCGTCGTGTCGGCCATCGGGGGCACTATGGCGCGCGGGCGCCGCCGGGGCCACCGCGGTCGGCCTGCGCTCCCGTCGCGCGGGGCGTCCTGGACCCAGGTCCCCCGCCCGACGCCCGCAGCTCAGCGCAGCGCCGCCGCGACGCGCTCCAGGCGCTCGCGGTCGGCCTCGGCCGGCCCGGCGCGGAGCGCCGCCTCGACCAGCGGCATCACCCGGGCCCCCTGGCCGCGCCGCAGGAAGAACGAGGCCAGGAGCTCGAGCGCCTCGGGGTCGCGCGGCCCGAGGGCGAGGCCGCGCTCGGCGTCGGCCAGGGCCCCCGACGGGTCGTCCTGCCCCTCGCGCACGAGCGCGCGCGCGGCCCACGCGGCCGCGAGGCCGGCGTCGAGGGAGAGCGCGTGGTCGAGGTCCGTCCGCGCGCCGGCGAGGTCGCCGCGCTGGGCGCGCACCTCCGCGCGGGCGAGCCGGGTGTCGGGCTCGTCGGCGGCGAGCGCGACGGCCTGGTCGAGGTGCCGAGCGGCCGCGTCCAGGTCCTGGCGCTGCTGGGCGATCCAGGCCAGGTGCCGGTGGGCGAGGACCATCGTCGGGTCGAGGCGGAGCGCCTGCTCGAGGTCCCGGGTGGCCGCCTCGAGCTCCCCGCGCCCGGCGCGGAGCGCCCCGCGCACGTACCACCCCCGGGGCTGGGCCGGCGCGAGCGCGACCGCCCGGTCGAGGTCGGCCAGGGCCGCCGCCACGTCGCCGAGGAGCGCGCGCGCCGACGCCCGCTGGAGGAGGGCGCCCGGGTCGTCCGGTCGGAGCTCGAGCAGGCGCTCGGTCGTGCGCAGGCCGTCCCGCGGGCGCCCCAGCTTGAGCTGCGCCTCGGCCAGGGTCGCGAGCAGCACCCCGCGCAGCTCGAGCCCGAGCGCCGGGACCTCGAGCCCCGCCCGGGCCTGCGCCTCGGCGTCATCGAACCGCCGGGCCTGCAGCGCCAGCTGCGCCAGGACCCACCTCGCCATCCCGGGCGAGGCGGGGAGGAGCTCCCTGGCCACCTGCGCGGCCTCGTCGACGCGGCCCCCCTGGAGCAGCAGCGCCGCCCGCAGCTCGCGCTGCGCCGGCAGCGCCGGCGCCAGCTCGCGGGCGCGCTCCAGGTCGGCCAGCGCCGCCGGGAGCTCGCCCTGGCCGGCCCGGATCCGGGCGCGGGCCAGCAGGCCCTGCACGTGGGCGGGCTCGAGCTGGAGGGCGTCGTCGATCGCCTGCCGGGCCGCGACCAGGTCGCCCAGCGCGACGAGCGCCTCCGCCAGCGCCTGGAGCGCGCCCACCGAGCCGGGGTCGAGGTCGATGGCGCGCGTCGCGGCGGCCCGGGCCCCCTGGGGGTCGCCCAGGGCGAGGCGCGCCCGGGCGAGGGTCGTCCACGCGTGCGGGTCACCGGCGTCGCCCTGGGCCAGGCGCTCGGCCTCGGCGAGCGCCGCGCGCGCCTCCTCGAGCGCGCCCCGGCGCGCGGCGAGCCACGCGCTCAGGGCCACGCTGCCGACCATCCGGCGCCGGCTCAGCGCGCGCTCCAGGTCGGCCTCGGCCTGCCGGACGGCGCCCCGGTCGAGGTGCACGACGGCGCGCAGATGCAGCAGCTCCGGATCCTCGGGCCACCGCGCGAGCGCGGCGTCGAGGGCATCGAGCGCCGCCGGGTCGCTCCGGGCGGCCAGGCTCCCCGCCCGGCGCCGCCACTCCTCGAGCGAGTCGGCCTCGCCGCGGCCGCGCAGCGCGTCCAGCGGGAGCTTCGCGGGCCCGACCCGCGTCTCCACGAGGTGGAGGAGGCGCGCGCCGTCGACCCCCAGCTGGTCGAGGGCGACCACACCGCGGCGCAGGCCGGCGTCGTCGAGGTCGGCCCGCACGTACGCGCTCAGCGCGCCCGCGGCCGCCTCGCGCGCGGCGCCGCCGAGCCGCCCGAGCCCGGTCACGCACGCCGCCACGACGCGGCGCCGCGGCTCCCCGAGCGCGGCCGCCTGTGCGGCCGCGACCGCGGACCAGCCCCGCGCGAGCGCGGCCGCGCCCGAGACGGTGTGCCCGGAGGCCCGGATGCCCACCCGGAGCGCGGCCTCGTGCACGAGCCGCCGCGCCGCCTCCATGGCCGCGTCCCGGGGGACGGCGTCGTCGCCCTCGAGGCGCGCGATCGCCTCCGGCAACCCCTCGAGGGTCGCCCAGCCCAGCCGGACCTCCTCGGCGGTCGGGCGCTCGGCCTCGACGAGCGCGGCGCGCCGCGCCTGCTTCAGCGCGTCCACCTCCGCCCGCAGACGGTCGGCGAGGAGCGCGACGGTGACGGCGTCGGGCGCCCGCACCAGGAGGAGCACGGCCTCGCTCGGATCGGTGAACGCCCTGCCCTCGCGCGCGCCGCGCTCGAGGTCCTCCAGGACCTCCCGCGGCATCCGGACCCGGCGCTCGTTGAGCGCCGCGAGCGCCCGGGCGCGCCGGGGGTCGTCCGGTCCGAGGCCGGAGAGGGCGTACGCCTGCTCGGCCAGCGCCCATTGCTGCCCGTCCGTGGCGACGTCCGCGAGGGCGAACGCCGCGTCCGCCTGCGCCCGCCGCGCCTCGGGCCGCCGGGCGAGGTCGCTCCAGCGCTGCGCCGCCTGCAGCCGCACGAGCGCCAGCCCCAGGCGCCGGTCGAGCGGCGCGTCGGCGTCGGCCTCGAGGGCCGCCCGGCGGCCTCGGCGTCGGCGCGGGCCTCGTCCAGGGAGGCGCTCGTGCTCGGCCGCCCGCGCGCCGAAGCCGGCCGCCAGCGCCAGCGCCAGCGCGCCCGCGACCCCGGCCGAGGCCAGGCGGTGCCGGCGAACCCAGCGCCCGCCCGCTCGAGCGCGCCCTGGCGCGCCGGGCGCGGATCGGCTCGCCTGCGAGGTAGCGCTCCAGGTCGTCGGCGAGGTCCTGCGCCCGGTCGTAGCGCGCGCCCGGCTCCTTCTCCAGGCACTTGAGGACGATCGTCTCCAGGTCGCGGTCGACCTCGGGGCGCAACGGCGCGGCGGCTCGACGGGGTCCTCGGCGACCTTGGCCAGGACCGCGATCGCGCTGCCCGCCTGGAACGGCGGCTGACCCGTGAGCAGCGCGTAGAGCGTCGCGCCGAGGCCGTAGACGTCGGCGCGGCGGTCGACGCGCTCGTTGTCGCCGCGCGCCTGCTCGGGCGCCATGTAGGCCGGCGTGCCGAGCACCTGGCCGGTCATCGTCACCCCGCGCGCGCGGTCGACCTCCTTGGCGAGGCCGAAGTCGGTGAGCACCGGCTGACCGTCGGGCGTGACCAGGACGTTGTGCGGCTTGAGGTCGCGGTGCAGCACACCGCGGCCGTGCGCGAAGGCCAGCGCGCGGGCGAGCAGGGCGCACAGCCGGGCGGCCTCGCGCGGGCGCAGCGGTCCGTCGCGCGAGAGGCGGCGCTGCAGCGACTCGCCCGGGACGAGGTCCATGACCAGGTAGGGCGCCCCGCGCTCCTCGCCCACGCGGTGGATCCCGACGATGTTCGGGTGCCGGAGCCGCGCCGCCGCGCGCGCCTCGACGGCGAAGCGCTCGAGCTCCTCCGGGTCGGCGGCGCCGCCGAGCGCGACCTTGACCGCCACCTCGCGGCCGAGCCGCCGATCGAGCGCCCGGTAGACCACCCCCATGCCGCCGCGGGCCAGCTCGCCCAGGAGCTCCAGGTCCCCCAGCCGGCGAGCGTCCGGCGCCTCGGCGGGCGCCGGCGAGGGCTCGGGGAGCACGAGGGGGAGCGTGCCCGAGGGCCGCGACGCGCCCGAGGGGAGGGGCAGCACGTCGCGGAAGGGCCGCGTGGTGTCGACCATGCCTGCACCTTGCCACGGCGAGCGGGCGCGGACCATGGCATCCGGCGCGCGGCCAGATGGAGGCGCTGCCGCGCGCGCGGCGCGCGCGACCCCCTCCTGCGCCGACCCAGGTCCCGCGCACTCCGCGGACTGGCCCGCGGCACCCCCCCAGGATCCCGCGGCTGGAGGCTGAAAGTCGTTCGGTAGCGTCCGGAACCTCCTGTGCTTGCTCGCGGGTGTGTCGCCAGGGGAACCACGTGAACGTCATCCTCTGACCCCGCGCCTCGCGCTGTGCGAGGTGTGCCGGACCCTCACCGAGCGCCGGGTGGAGTTCGACGAGCGGCCGCGGCACGTCTTCCTCTGCGGACCGACCTGCGAGCGCGTCTTCCGCGACCGCCTGCTCGCCGCGCGCGAGGACGGGTCGGCGCCCGACGACCTTGATCGACGATGACCCGTAGCGCGCGGACCGGGTCCGATCCATGATCCGGCGTGCAGCCGTCGGGGGGACAGGCGACCGGGGAGACCACGCGGCCGTACGCCGACGTGATCCCGCCGCCGTCGCCCCGGTGGTCCGCGCCCGCCGTCAGCGGCGGCTGGCCCTCGCAGGCGCCCCTCGCCCGGTCGTCGTCGTCGAGCGGCTCGCAGCGGCTCGGCGCGGGCGGACCGCCGCGCCTGGGTCCGTTCGTGGTCGAGCGCGAGCTGGCGCGCGGCGGCATGGGCGTGGTCTACGTGGCGCGCCACGAGCACCTCGGGCGGCGCGTCGCGCTCAAGGTCATGAAGGCCGGCGCCTGGGCCGACCCCGAGGAGGCCGACCGCTTCCGCTTCGAGGCGCAAGCGGCGGCGCGGCTCAAGCACCCGCACATCGTCGGCCTGCACGAGGTCGGCGAGCAGGACGGCACCTGGTACCTGGCCATGGACCTCGTGGAAGGGCCCGGGTCGCTCCAGGCGATGATCGAGCGGCAGGGGCCGCTCGAGCCGAAGTTCGCGGCCGCGGCCCTGGAGCAGGTGGCGCGGGCCGTGCACTTCGCCCACACGCGCTCGGTGCTGCACCGCGACCTCAAGCCGCACAACGTCCTCGTCGACGCGCAGGGCGAGCCGCACCTGACCGACTTCGGCCTGGCCAAGGACATCGGCCGCGAGGAGAAGGGCTACACGGTCACGGGGCAGGTGCTCGGGACCCCGGCCTACATGGCGCCCGAGCAAGCGTCCGGCGACCCGGCGCTCGTCGACCGTCGCTCGGACGTCTACGGCCTCGGCGCGACGCTCTACGCCTGCCTCGTCGGGCAGCCGCCCTTCCGGGGCAACGGCGTCATGGACGTCCTGCGCCAGGTGATCGAGGAGGAGCCCGCGCCCCCCTCGGCCCTGCGCCCCAGGCTCGACCGGGACCTGGAGACGATCGTCCTCACCTGCCTCCGCAAGGACCCGGCCGCGCGCTACTCGACGGCGCAGCTCCTCGCCGACGACCTGGCCCGCTGGAGCCGGGGCGAGCCGATCGCGGCCTCCCGCCCCGGCCGGGTCGAGCGCCTCGGCCGCTGGGCACGGCGCCACGGCCGCGCCGTCACGGCGGCCGCGGCGGTCGTGCTGGCCACGGGGGGCGCGATCGCCGCCAGCCGCGTGGCCGCCGACCGCGAGGCGCGGCGCCAGATCGACGAGGCCGCCGCGCGTGACCGCGCGGCGCACGACGACGCGGCGGGAGACGCGCGCGCCGAGTCGGACGCGGCCCTCGCCGCCCTCGGCGACGAGCGCTCCCCGGACGAGGCGCTGGCGCTGGCGCTCCGGGCCCTCATGGCGGCGCAGCGCTGGCGGGACCTCGCCCGCGACGAGGCCTCCGCCGCGCGCGTGCGGGAGGCGCAGCAGACGCTGGGCGACGCGGCGATCCGGGCGAGGCAGTACGGGGTCGCGGTCGCCGTCTTCCAGGAGGCCCGCGACGAGGCCGGCGTGCGCCGCGCCATCGAGACGCGCGACGGCGAGGGCGCCGCGGCTGTCCGCGAGGTCCTGGCGCTCGTGGGCGCGCGGGAGCGGGTGGACATCCGGGACTCCGACGTGATCCCGATCTTCCAGCAGGCCTCCCCGGGCGTCGTGGCCCTGCTGGCGGACGTCCTCGACGAGCTCCGGCGCCGCCTCGACGGGGGGGAGCGCCTGGAGGTCGGCGCGCGCAACCAGCTGGTCCTCGTCTGCCTCGCGTTCGGCGCGATCGCCGGCCAGGACCCGGCGCGCGCGGAGGCCGCCCTCGCGCCGCTCCTCCCACGTCTGCGGGCGGAGCCGACGCTGCGGCTCCGGGTCCTGGAGGCGCTCGCCAACGTGGGCACCCCGAGCGCCCTCGAGACCTTCGTCGACGCGGCGCTGGAGGCGGAGGTCCCCGAGGGCCTGCGGCGCATCTTCTCCGACGTCGCCTTCGAGAGGTTTCCAGCCGACGGACCCGACGCGCTCCTGCGCCGCGCCCGCGCGCGCGTGGCGGTCGCCTCCACGCCCGAGCACCTGCAGGCTGCCCTCGGAGACCTGGACGCGGCGCTCGCGGCACGACCCGATCTGGTCGAGGCCTTGCGGGAGCGCGGGCACCTGCGCGCCCGCCTGCGCGACGCCGCCGGGGCCCAGCGGGACATCGACCGGGCGGCCGCCCTGGCGCCCGACGACGCGAGGGTCGCGATGGTCCAGTGCGAGGTGGCCTACGGCCGCGGCGACCTGGCGGCGGCGCGTCGCGCCGCCGACCGCGCCGTGACCCTGGCGCCCCGGGACCCGGCGCCGCTGCTCGTGCGCGCCAGGGTCATGAGGTTCGTCGACCCCGCCGCCGCGCTGGACGACGCCACGCGCGCCTGCCAGCTCGCGCCGAACGACCTGGGCGCCTACGTCCTCCGCGCCGACCTGCTCGTGCGGCGCGGGGACCCGCGCGCGGCCCTCGAGGTGATCGCCCACGCGCGCTCGCGCGGCGCGAGCTCCGGGGACCTCTGGGTGATCTGCGCCCACGCCCACCTGGCGATGGACGCGCTCGATCTGGCGCAGGACGCGCTCGACCGGGCCGACGCGCTCCAGGCCGGTGGCCTCCCCTTCGTCACCGCTCGCGCGCGGCTCTTCATCCGTCGCGGCGAGCTGGTGCAGGCGCGAGACCTGCTCGACAAGGCCCTCCGGCACGGGGACCACTCCGAGCTGCTCCTGCTCCGCGCCGAGGTCCTCGCCCACCTGGGGGAAGACGCCGCGGCCGAGGCCGACCTGACCCGCGCGCTCCCGCTCATCGGGCCGAACGCCTCGCTCCTGCGGGAGCGAGCGATCCTCCGCCGCTCCCGGGGTGACCTCGCCGGCGCGCGCGCCGACCTCGACGAGGGCCTCCGGCTGGACCCGCACGACCCCTCGTCGCTCGCCGAGCGCGCCCGTCTGCGCCTGGACCAGGGCGACCTCGACGGCGCCGCCGAGGACGCCGAGCGCAGCCTGGTTCGCCGCGAGCACCCGCAGGCGCTGAACGTCCGCGGGCGGGTGCGCCTGGCCCGCGGCGACCTCGCGGGCGGCGCCGCCGACCTCGAGCGGGCCCTCGACCTCGCCCCGGGCGCGGCCAACGCGGACGAGCTGCGCGACCTCATCCGCCAGGCGCGCGCCCGCGCGCGCTGAGGCCCCCGTGCCCCTGGCGCGTGGCCCGAGCCGGGTCCATGCTCCACGCATGCAGCCGTCAGGGGGGCAGGCGACCGGGGAGACCACGCGCCCGTACGCCGACGTGATCGCGCCGCCGCCCTCGTGGCCCGTGCCCGCCGTCGTCGGCGCCGGGGCCTCGCAGGCGAGCCTGGTCAGCCCGCCGTCTTCGTCGAGCGGCTCGCAGCGGCAGGCGGCGGCCGGGCCGCCGCGCCTGGGGCCGTTCGTGGTCGAGCGCGAGCTGGCGCGCGGCGGCATGGGCGTGGTCTACGTGGCGCGCCACGAGCACCTCGGGCGGCGCGTGGCGCTCAAGGTCATGAAGGCGGGCGCCTGGGCCGACCCGGAGGAGGCCGAGCGCTTCCGCTTCGAGGCCCAAGCGGCGGCGCGGCTCAAGCACCCGCACATCGTCGGCCTGCACGAGGTGGGCGAGCAGGGCGGCACCTGGTACCTGGCCATGGACCTCGTCGAGGGGCCCGGGTCGCTCCAGGCGATGCTCGAGCGGCAGGGGCCGCTCGAGCCGAGGTTCGCCGCCGCGGCGCTGGAGCAGGTGGCGCGGGCCGTGCACTTCGCCCACACGCGCTCGGTGCTGCACCGCGACCTCAAGCCGCACAACGTCCTCGTCGACGCGCAGGGCGAGCCCCACCTGACCGACTTCGGCCTGGCCAAGGACATCGGCCGCGAGGAGAAGGGCTATACGGTCACGGGGCAGGTACTCGGGACCCCGGCCTACATGGCGCCCGAGCAGGCCTCGGGCGACCCGGCGCTCGTCGACCGGCGCTCGGACGTCTACGGCCTCGGAGCGACGCTCTACGCCTGCCTGGTCGGACAGCCCCCCTTCCGGGGCAACGGCGTCATGGACGTCCTGCGCAAGGTGATCGAGGAGGAGCCGGCGCCGCCCTCGGCCCTGCGTCCGAGGCTCGACCGGGACCTGGAGACGATCGTCCTCACCTGCCTCCGCAAGGACCCGGCCGCGCGCTACTCGACGGCGCTGCTCCTCGCCGACGACCTGGCCCGCTGGAGCCGGGGCGAGCCGATCGCCGCCCGGCGGCCGGGCCGGGTCGAGCGGCTGACCCGCTGGGCGCGCCGCCGCGCCGCAGCGCTCGCCGCCATCGCCCTGGCGCTCGTGCTCGTCGTGGGCGTGGGCGTCGCGGGTCGCCTCGACGCCGCCCGTGACGCCCGGGCCGCCGCGGTCGCCGAGGCCTCCGCCGCGGCGCGCCAGGCCCTCGCGGCGGCCGAGGGCGGCGGGCTGGCGGCGGCGCTCGAGGCGGTGATCGTGGCGCAGCGCTGGCGCCACGTCGCTGGCGACGAGGCCTCGCAGGAGGCCGTGCGCGAGGCCTACGGACGGCTGGCGCGGGCGGCGCTCGAGGAGAAGCAGGACGACCTGGCGCTCCTGGCCTTCCGCGACGCCGGCGACCCGGCGGGGGCGGAGCAGGTCGCCGGGGCGCGCACGGCCAGGGCCACGGGCGAGGTGCAGGCGCTGCTCGCGCGCATGGCGAGCCAGACGGAGCGCGGCGTCTCGCCGGAGCAGATCGCGCTCGCCGTCCGACACCCGCTGCCCGAGGTCACGGCCCTGCTCATGGCCGAGGTCGAGCGCTGCGCGGCGCTGCTCCGGGGCGGCCAGGAGCTCGCGCCGGGCGACTTCAGCATCGTGGGCCTCGTCTGCCTGGCGACCGTCGAGCGCCCCGACGTCGCGCCGGACCTGTGCGTCGCCCCGCTGGCGGCGTTCGTCCGCGCCGCCGAGGCCGAGGGGCTGCAGGAGCTCCGCGGCTTCGCCCTGGGCGCCCTCTGCGCGCTGCGCTCGCCGGGCGCGCGGTCGATGGCGGCGCGGTTCCTGGCCGAGGTGGACCTCGAGCGGCTGCCCGAGGCGACCCGGGCGGTCTTCGGCCGGCTCGAGCTCGACGACGTGCCGGCCGAGGACGCCGGCGCGCTCCTCCTGCGCGCACGCGCGCGGCTGCAGGTCACCCGCCGGCCCGCCGACCAGCGCGCCGCGCTGGCCGACCTCACGCGCGCCCTCGACCTCGAGCCGGACCTCGCCGAGGCCCTCATGCTCCGCGGGCAGCTCCAGTCCACGCTGGGCGACCTCGCCGCGGCCCAGCGGGACCTCGACCGCGTGGCGGCCCTCTCGCCCGAGGCGCCCGGGCTCGACCTCGCCCGGGCCGACCTCGCTGCGCGGCGCGGCGACCGCGCGGCGGCGCTCGCGGCCGTCGAGCGGGCCGTCGCCCGGGCGCGGCCCGGGGACCCGGAGCCGCTGATGACCCGGGCGGCGCTGCGGCGCGTGGGCGACCCGGCCGGCGCCTTCGACGACGCCGCGCGCGCTGCCAGGTCGCACCCCGCGACCCCCGCCCACACGTGCTCCGGGCCGACCTGCTCCTCGACCGGGGCGACCCGAGCGCGGCGCTCGAGGCGCTGACGCTGGCGACGAACCTCCGCCAGCACACCGCGCCGGAGGTGTGGGTGCTCTCGGCGCAGGCCCACCTCGACCTCGGCCACATCGACCGCGCCGCGCAGGCGCTCGGCCGGCTGCCCGCCACGGCGCGGCCCGGCGGGCGGTTCCCGTTCGTCCAGGCGCGGCTGCACCTCGCCCGCGGCGAGCCGGCGGCGGCGCGACGCTTCCTGGACCAGGCCATCCAGCTCACGCCGGACGCCGCCGAGCTCTACGCCCTGCGCGCGACCACCCAGGGCCAGCTGGGCGATCCGGCGGCGGCGGAGGCCGACCTCGACGAGGCGCTCCGCCGCGCGCGGCATCCGGCCCTCCACCTCGAGCGGGGGGTCCTGCGCCGGCTGCGAGGCGACCTCCGCGGCGCGATCGAGGACCTCGACGCCTGCCTGGCCCTCGACCCCCGCTACGCGCGGGGCCTGGCCGAGCGGGCCCGCGCGCGCTTCGAGCAGGGCGACCTCGACGGCGCCCTCGAGGACGCCGGGCGCTGCCTGACCCTGGGCCGCGAAGACCCCCAGGCGCTCAACGTGCGCGGCCAGGTGCGCCTGGCCCGCGGCGAGGTCGAGGCGGGGGTGGCCGACCTCGAGCGCGCCCTCGAGATCGCCCCGACCGCGAGCGGGCAGGACAAGCTGCGCGAGCTCATCCGCCGCGCGCGCGATGGCCGCTGACCGCGCGGCCCCGACAACACCCGAACAACCGGCCCGCCTCCCCGACGGGGCGAAGTGCCCCATCCAGGGGTGACACGGTCGCCAGGACGACCGCGCCAACCCGTCTGGCGCCTCGCCGATCGTGGCCGGCCCGAGGCTTATACTTTCTTGCCTCGCAATGACTTACGCGTGCCAGCCGCCCCTGTTTCGCCGTCCGCGGCCCGTGCTACCTTCCCGCCATGAACATCGTCGTCCTCTCGCGGGGGCCGGGGCTCTACAGCACCAAGCGCATCGTCTCGGTGGCGCGCCGCCGCGGGCATCGGGTCGAGATCCACGACCCGCTCACCCTCTCCATCTCGATCTCGGGCGGCCGCGCGCGCGTCTACGACGGCGCCCAGGAGCTCGAGCGGGTCGACGCCGTGATCCCGCGCATCGGGGCGTCGGTGACCTACTACGGCCTGGCCGTCCTGCGGCAGTTCGAGATGCAGGGCGCGGTGATCCTCAACGGCTCCGACGCGATCGCCGCCGCGCGCGACAAGCTGCGCTGCCAGCAGGTCCTCGCCGGCGCGGGCGTCCCCATGCCCGACACGGCCTTCAGCCGCCGTCCCGCCGGCAACTGCGGCGCGATCAAGAACGTGGGCGAGGGGCCGCTGGTGATCAAGCTCCTCGAGGGCACCCAGGGCAAGGGCGTCATGCTCGCCGGCTCGCGCGAGGCGGCCACGTCGATCATCGACGCCTTCCACTCGCTCGATGAGCACATCCTCCTCCAGCGGTTCATCGCCGAGAGCGCCGGGCGCGACGTGCGCGCCTTCGTCGTCGGCGGGCGCGTCGTGGCCCTCATGGAGCGCCAGGCGAAGCCTGGCGAGTTCCGCTCGAACCTGCACATGGGCGGGCAGGCGCGCCGCATCCCGCGCTCGAAGGCCATCGAGCGCATCGCCCTGCGCGCGGCGCGCGTCCTCGGCCTGCACGTGGCCGGGGTCGACGTCCTCGTCGGGAAGGACGGGCCGCTCGTCATCGAGGTGAACCCCTGCCCCGGCCTCGAGGGGATCGAGCGCACGTCGGGCGTGAACGTCGCCGGCGCCCTGATCGAGCAGGTCGAGCGCCTCGCCGGCGTCTCCGGCGCCCGGGCCTCCCGCCGCCAACGCGCCTAAGTGTGATCGACGGCTGCGGCCGCGGATGCCGGGCGAGGGGGGGCGCGCGCGGCCGCTAGGATCCGGCGATCGATACCGGCCGCGCGCGCTCCCCCCTCGCCTCGGCCTCCGCGGCCTCGCCTCGCTCGTGGCTGCGTTCCACCCGGGGTCGGGGCGTGCTGACGGAGTGTCGATCTCCGTCGTGCTTCGCACGACGGGGCGCGCGGGTCGTTGCCCCCGCGTCGGCGCCGGACGGCGTGCTCGCACGACGGGCGAGAGCGCGCGAGTGATCGAGTCCGCCCCGCTGCGGACCGTCGTCGTGCTCCGCGCACCCCGGCGAGTCCTGATGACCAGCCTTCGTTCGGAGCGGCACGTGAGGCGAGGGCGACGAGGCTGAGCCGCGGCGGCGAGGCGCGCGGGCGACGACGTAGCGACTTACTTCGAGCCCGCGCGCGCGCCGCCGCGGCCAGCATCGTCGGCCGCAGCCGTCGAGCACACTTCAGCCGTCGACGAGCAGGCAGGGCCCCTCGACGCGCACGCGCACGGCGGCCCCGTCGGGCAGCGGCGCGGGGACGACGGCGCGCAGGTCGATGGTGCCCACACGCACGAGGGCGGCCAGGCGGGCGCCGTCGAGGACCACGGTCCGGCGGACGACGCCAGCCACGCCAGCCACACCAGCCACGCCGACGACGCCGGCGACGCCGGCGATGCCGTCGTCGCCCAGGCGCACCTGCTCGGGGCGGACCAGGGCGAGGCGCCCGGCGGTTCCCGGGATGGAGGGCAGCCGGCCGAGCGGGGTGTCGAGGGCGCCCGGGGCGGGCTCGCCGGGCACGAGGGCGCCGAGGTCCAGGAGGGCGGCCGTCTCGGCGCGGCGGGGGCGCGCGACGAGGTCGGCGACGGCGCCGGCCTCGACCGCGCGGCCGGCCTCGAGGACGACGGCGCGCCGGGCGAGGTCGAACACGTCGCGGCGCTGGTGGCTGACGAGGAGCAGGGCCAGGTCGGCGTCGGCCTGCAGGTCGAGGAGCAGGTCGACGAGGTCGGCGCGCAGGGCCGGGTCGAGGTGGGCGAAGGGCTCGTCGAGGAGGAGGAGGCCGGGGCCGGGCGCGAGGGCGCGCGCGAGCGCCAGCCGCTGCTGCTCGCCGCCGGAGAGCGCGTCGGGGCGCGCGTCGAGGCGGTCGCCCAGCCCCACGCGCGCGGCGAGCGCGCGGGCGCGCGCGCGGCGCTCGACCCGGGCGCCGCGGGCCGCGAAGGTCAGCGTGGCCTCGACGCCGAGGTGCGGCCAGAGGGCGAGCTGCTGGAAGACGAGCCCCACGCCGCGCGCCTCGGGCGGGAGCAGGAGCCGCGTCCCGTCCGAGGCCAGCGCCCCGCGGAGGCGCACCCGCCCGGCGGCGGGCGCGACCAGCCCCGCCAGGGCGCGCAGGAGCGTCGTCTTGCCGGCCCCCGAGCGGCCGAGCACGGCCAGGCGGCCGCGCGGCTCGACCGACAGCGACACGGCCTCGAGCGCCGTGTGACCCCCGAGCCGGCAGGTGAGGTCCTCGACCTCGACAGCGGGGCCGTCGACGGGGGGGACGTTGACGGCGTCGACAGCTTCGACGGGGCCCTTCACGCGGGGACCTCGCTGAACGGCGCGCTCACGACGCCCTCCGCAGGCGCCGGGCGAGCGCCGCCGTCCCCAGGGCCAGGGCCACCGGCGCCGCCGCCACGAGGAGCAGCAGGGTCAGGAGCCCGGCGAGCGCCGGTCCGGCGCCGTAGTGCGCCTCATTGACCACGAACACGGCCAGGAGGGTGGCCCCCGGCGGCTCGACGACGGCGCTGGCGCCGTACTCGGTGACGGTGAGCACGTGCACGACGAGCGCCGCGGCCAGGGCCGCCGGCGCGAGCTGCGGGGCCACGGCGCGCAGGGGGGCGCGCCCGGCCAGGCGCGCGGCCTCGCCCTCCTCGGGCGGCACGCGGCGAACGGCCACGAGGAGGAAGGCCAGCGCCACGGCCGCGAAGCGCAGGGCGCAGGCGGCCACGACGATCGCCGGGCCGTCGGTCAGCGCGTCGAGGACCGGCGCTGCCCGGGCGGCCGCGTCGAGGGCCACGCCGACGACCGGGGGCGGCGTCACGGCCCCGGCCACGATGAAGACCGCCGCCGCGATCGCGGCCGCGCCCCCGCCTGCTCCCGCCCGGAGCCCCCAGGCGACGGCGCCGCCCACGACCAGGAGCAGGGCCGCCGTGCTCGCGCCGACGGCGGCGCTGCGCACGGCGTCAGGCCTGCCCAGGCGGAAGGCCAGGGCCAGCTCCTCCCACGGACCGGCGCCGCTGCTCCGGGCCACGTCGGCGACCTGCAGGGCGACCGACGCCAGGGGCACGAGGAGCCCGGGCGCGACCAGGA
>JAHBXY010000002.1 GCA_019636275.1 Planctomycetota bacterium
TGGAATCGTCTGCGCAGGGGTTACGGGCCAGGGGGGCGATGGTCGCGTGTCACGGCGTCGCGCCGCAACCGGCGGCGGCGCTGGCGTCCGGCCGGATCGTTGGCCTCCATTTTGGCCTCCATGCCCCCCGAACCAACGCCAAGGGCCGCCCTCGCGGGCGGCCCCTCTCTGAAATCAGGCACCGGAACGTTCGTTCAGGGCGCCGGTTGCGTTGGACCCCTCGGGGTCTTCATCAGAAGCGGGTGATGAGACTCGAACTCACAACCCTCAGCTTGGGAAGCTGATGCTCTACCGTTGAGCTATGCCCGCGTTCGCCATGCGTTATGGCGATAAGCGGGACCATACCATGCGCTTCGCGCGAGGTCCAGCGTGCCCCTGTGTGCCTGGGTGTGCCTGGACATGCCGCGAGTGGGGCCTGCATCTTGGCCTCCAGATGACCCCCGTGTCCGCGAACAGCGTGATTGAGGGTTGAAGGTTCGCCTGCGTCAGCGCCACCCTGGCCGGGGCTCGGCTATCCCTGCTATAGCCCCGAGACGGGTCGCGCGAGTCGACCGCGAAACGGAGCGTCATGCGCGTCTGGAAGTGGCTCACCTCATTGCGCCGACCGGCGAGGGCGGACGGAGGGAAGCTTGCGTCCGCGCCTGAGCGGGTGGGGACCACCACGCTCCGGCGGGTCACCACGGATTCGCGAGGTGTTCCCCTCCCAAGACGCGTTCGCCAGGTCGTCATGCTCGTGCAACCGCTTCCTTCCGGCAGCCAGGCCGAGGGCGGCGAGCGCCACGAGCGCTGGAGCGGGATCCTCCACCGGCAGCTGCCCTTCCTGCAGTCGCGCCTGGCCCCGGACTTCAGGGTGCTGATCGTCCGCACGGCGGACGCCCTGGCCAAGGGCAACGGCGACCGGATCCTCGGCAGCGCGCTCATCACGGGGCTCGAGACCGACCCCGAGAACGTCCACGCCGACCTATCACCCATGGCAAGCTACCTCAGCCAGCGCCCCCTGAGTGCTCAGCCACCAGGGGCGGCGCTGGAGTACTGGCAGCGAGACTTCACGGCAGAAGGTGAGCGCGGCCGGATCTACCTCGTGGGAGACCTCGAGCTCATGCTGATCAAGCTGCGGATGCAGTACGGCTGTTCATGAGACCTGCGGGCCTCGGGCCCGCGCCGCGCGGAACCAGCGGACCACGCGCCACGAGGCCGGGTGGCGCAGGTCGTCCAGCACCACGTAGACCGCGGGCACGACGACCAGGGTCAGGAGGGTGGACGTGGTGAGGCCGCCGATCACGGCGATCGCCATGGGCGCGCGCGACTCGGAGCCCGCGCCCGTGCCCACCGCGATCGGCAGCATGCCGAAGATCATGGCCATCGTGGTCATGAGGATGGGCCTGAGCCGCGTGGGACCCGCCTCGAGCAGCGCGGCCTCGCGCTCGAGCCCGTCCCGGGTGCGGAGCGTGTTGGTGTAGTCCACCAGCAGGATCGCGTTCTTGGTCACCAGGCCCATGAGCATGATGATGCCGATCATGGTGTAGATGTTGATCGTCTGGTCCGTGAGCACGAGGGCGCCGAGCGCGCCCACGAGCGAGAGCGGCAGCGAGAGCATGATCGTGAGCGGGTGGATGAAGCTCTCGAACTGCGACGCGAGCACCATGTAGATGATCACGACGGCCATGAACAGCGCGAACAGGAGGCTCTCGAAGGACTCGCGCATCGTGTCCGCCTGGCCGGCGAACCCGAACGTGTAGCCGGACGGTAGCCCCATCGACTCGACGAGGCGGGTCAGCTCCGTGGTGGCCTCGCCGAGCACCTTCTTGTCGCGCTGGAGATTGGCGAGGACGGTGATCTGCCGGGTGCGGTTGAACCGGTCGATCTGGACCGGGCCGCCGCGCACGTCCACGCTGGCGACGTTCTGGATCCGCACGAGCTGGCCGCGATCATTCCGGACGGCGAGGCTCTCCACGTCGGCCGGCCGGGAGCGGAACGGCTCCAGGAGGCGGACGGCCACGTCGTAGCGGTCCCCCTCGGCGCGGAACTTGGTCACATCCGCACCACCCACGAGCGCTCGCACCGTCGTCGCCACGGCCAGCGGCTGCACGCCCAGGTCCGCGGCGCGGTCGCGCTTGATCGCGACGCTCACCTCCGGCTTGTTCTTGTCGTACGTCGTGTCCGGGTCCGCGTACCCCGGCGTTTGGCGCATGTGGTCCCGGACCGCGCTCGCGACGCGCTCGAGCTCGTCCAGGTCGGGCCCGCGGACCTCGAGCTGCACGTCCGAGTTCTTGCGGCCGCCGCCCGAGACCCGCGGCACGATCTCCACGGCGACCCGGGCCTCCTGGAAGTCCGCTAGCTGCGCGCGCACCCACTGCATGGCCTCGAGCTGGCCGATGTCGCGCTCCGCCTTGTCGAGCATCTTGACGTACATCACCCCCTCGTTGACTCGCTGCAGCTCGTCGCTGCCGATCGTCACGAAGGTGTAGGCGACCCACGGCTGCGGCTGCACCAGGCCGCGGATCCGCTCCAGCACCGCGTCCGTCGTGTGCAGGGAGGCGCCGAGCGGCGCCTTGACGCGGATGTTGAACTCGCTCTGGTCTTCGACCGGCAGGAACTCGGCGCGGATGAACTTGCCGACGAACAGCGTGGCGAAGAACACGGCCACCCCGACGCCGATCGTCAGGAACCGATGGCGCAGCGCGCGCCGGAGGAGCGAGGAGTAGGCCGCGTCGATCCGGTCGAGCACGGTCGTGATCGCCCGGAAGACCCGCCCGTGGTGCTGTCCCGAGCGCAAGAGCCGCGCGGACAGCATCGGGATGAGCGTGAGCGCCACGAACAGGCTGATCAGAACGGCGACGCACACCGTGACGCCGAACTGGAAGAAGAAGCGACCCACGATCCCCTTCATGAACGCGACCGGGAGGAACACGGCCACGACCGAGGCCGTGATCGCGATCACCGCCAGGCCGATCTCCGCCGTGCCCGTGTGCGCGGCCTCTCCCGGCGCCGTGCCCTCCTCCACGTGCCGGAAGATGTTCTCCACCACGACGATCGCGTCGTCGATCAGGAGCCCGATCGAGAGCGAGAGCGCAAGCATGGTCATCATGTTCATGGTGAAGCCCAGCGCGTTCATGGCCATGAACGTGGCGATCACGCTGGTAGGGATCGCCAGCGCGCTCACGAGCGTGATGCGCCAGTCGCGCAGGAACACGAACACGATGAGGACGGCCAGCCCGCCGCCGATCATGAGGTGGAACTGGATCTCGTGGATGGAGTGCTCGATGTAGACGGACAGGTCCTGGGCGATCTCGAGCGAGACGCCGCGCGGCCCCAGTTCGCGGCGGAGGGTCTCGACCTCGGCCTTGACCGCCTGGGCGACCTCGACGGTGTTGGTCCCCGACTGGCGGCGCACGAGCATGCCGATCGCAGGCCGACCGTCGAGGCGCGCCTGGCTGCGGCGCTCCTCCAGGCCGTCCTCGGCGCGGCCGAGGTCGCGCACCCGAATCGGCGCGCCGGCCCGGAAGGCGACGACCATCTGGTCGAAGTCGGCGGCCGACTGGAACTCGGCCCGCGTCTTCACCACGTACTCGAGGGGGCCGGTCTCGACGCGCCCCCCGGGGAACTCGACGTGCTCCGAGCGGAGCGCGCGCTCGACGTCCTGGACCGCGAGGCCGTACCCCTCGAGCTTGGCCCGGTCGAGCCAGATCCAGATCTTGCGCTCCTGGTCGCCGACGAGGCGGACCTGACCGACGTTCTTGACCCGCTGCAGGCGCTCCTTGACCGTCTTGTCGGCGAGCCGGGTCAGGTCGCGCATCGGGAGGTCGGCGGCCACGACCACCGCCATGATCGGCGACGAGTCCACGTCGAACTTCTCGACGATCGGGTCCTCGGCGTCCTCCGGCAGCTCGCCGCGGATCGTGCCGAGCTTGGACTGGACCTCCTGATAGGCCACGTCGACCGGCTTCTCCAGCTCGAACTCGATCACGACCTGGGAGAAGCCCTCGGCGCTGGTCGAGCGGAGCGTCTTGATGAGGCTGATCGTCGAGACAGCCTCCTCGATCGGGTCGGTGACGGTCGTCTCGATCGTCTCGGGGTCGGCCCCGCGCAGCTCGGTCACGATCGTGATGACCGGGAACTCGACGCGCGGGAACAGGTCGATCCCGATCGCGCTCAAGGCGACCAACCCGAACACGACCAGGGCCATGACGACCATGGTCGTGAAGACAGGGCGGCGGATCGCGACGTCGGACAGGACCATGGCGTCTCCTACGGGACGGGACCTACGGGACCAGCACGCGCTCGCCCGGCGCGAGCCCCGACACGACCTGCGCCTCGCCCTCGGTCAGGACGCCGAGCTGGACCGCGCGCGGCGCCGGCCGCCCGTCGCCGCCGTCGACGCTCAGGCTCCAGCCCTTCTCCCCGGCGCCGAGCGCGGCGCGGGGCACGACCAGCGCGTCGTCGACGGCGCGGGTGGTGACGAACACGCGCGCGAGCAGGCCCGGCTGGAGCTTGCCCGCGGCGTTCTCGACGACGACGCGGCAGCGGAACGAGCGCGTCGCCTCCTCGATGGTGGGGAACACCCGCTCCACGAGGGCCTCGCCGGCCCCGTCGGGCACGCCCTCGATCTGGTAGCGGACCGGCGTCCCCTTCCGCACGCTCGGGAGCGTCTCCTGGGGCAGGGAGAACTCGAGGTGCAGGGCGCTGGTCTCCTGCACTTCGACCAGGTGCGTGACGGGGGTCGCCGTCACCGGCTCTCCCGCGTCGACCAGCCGCGCCGTGACCACGCCCGCGTAGGGGGCGCTGACCACCGTCTTCTCCAGGCGCCGCTCGGCGTAGCGCAGCCCCTCGGAGGCTTGCGTCACGCCCACGGTGGCCTCGGTCCGGCGCGCCTGCGCCTCGGCGAGCCTGGACTCGGTCGAACGGAGGCGCGCCGCCGCCTCCCGCTGCGCGAAGTGCGCCTCGTCGTAGCGGCTCTTGGGGATGGACGGCGCTTGCCCCTCGGGCTTCTCCCACAGCGCGCGCATGCGCTCGAGGAGCAGCTCGGCCTCTCCGAGGGCGGCGCGCGCGTGCTCGACCTCGGCCTCGGCGGTCTCGATCGCCTGCGTGGCGCTGGCGAGGCGCGCGCGCGCGGACTCGACCTCCGCGCGGCGCTGCGCGACCTCGATCTCGAAGAAGGTGCGGTCGAGCTGGACCAGCGGGTCCCCGGCCGCGACCACCGAGCCGACGTCGACGAGCACGGCCTCGACCTCGCCCGAGACCTCGGCCCCGACCCGCGTGGTCTGCCTGGCGCGGAAGGAGCCCACGGCAGGGACCTCCTCGCGGAGCGTGCGCGGGCGGACCTCGAGCCAGGTCCCGCTGGCGACGCTCGCCGCCGCGGGAGCCGACCCCGACGGGCGAGGCGCCGGCGGGGTCGGGGCGTCGCTCGCTTGACGAGTGCAGCCCGCCGCCAGCCCGGCGGTGGTGAGCAGGATCGAGGAGACGAGGTGCCGGGTCATGTGTGGGGTCACTCCAGGGGCCCGCCGAGGGCGTTCCCGAGGCGGGCCTGGGCCAGGTGGTAGGCGTACAGGGCGCGGTAGTAGCTCGAGCGGGCCCGGCTCAGACGCTCCTCCTCGAGGAGGACGTCGACGCTGGTGAGGAGCCCCTGGGCGTACTGGTCGCGGACGATGCGCAGGTTCTCCTCGGCCAGCTCGGTCGCCTTGCGCGCGACCGGGATCCGCTCCGCCGCGGCGCGCTGGTCGAGGAAGGCCTGGCGGACGTCGAGGAGGACGTCGTCGATCTGCTCGTCGCGGAGGTCGACCGCCTCGTCGATCTCCCGGCGCCGCTGCTGGAGCCGAGTCCAGGTGACCCCTCCGTCGAAGATGGGGACCCTGATCGCGGCTCCGCCCGAGACCCAGTCGTCGTTGAGCTGGAACTCGTCGCTGGTGTAGTTGTACGAGCCGAAGGCGAAGATCACCGGGAAGAACTCGGCCCGCGTGGCGCGGTACTGCGCCTGAGCGACCGCGATCCGCTGGCGCGCCGCCTCGAGGTCGGGGCGATGCTCGATCGCCAGGCGCAAGATGTCGCGCAGCTCGCCGCGCCACGTCGAGGTCTCGAGGACGTCCTGGACCTCTGTGCGCCGGTCGACGTCCATGCCGAGCACGCGGTTGAGCGCGACGCGCGCCAGCTCGACGTTGTTGCCGGCCAGGATCCGCTCCTGCTGGCGCTCGGCCAATTGGACCTCGACGCTCAGCACGTCCGACTTCGAGACGAGCTGCTGGGCGAAGAAGTCGCGCGCGATGACCAGCTGCTGCTCGAGCGCCTGGATCGAGTCCTCGACGACCGTCGCGATCTTCTCGGCCTCGAGCAGCCTGAAGTAGGCGTCCCGTACCGCCAGCTCGAGGTCCTGCTCGAGGCGCCGCGCGTCGAGCTCGGCCACCCGCACGCCGAGCTTCGCGGCGTCGTAGGCGTTCTCGGCCCGGCCGAAGGAGTAGAGGGGGACGATCGCCGAGAGCGTGCCGGTCGCGACCTCGCGCTCCTGGAAGGAGATCCCTGGCTGGCCAGGACGCTGGACGCCCGCGTCGTTGTTCCGGGCGGTGAAGCGGCCCTCGGCCTCCAGGCGAGGCAGGATGCCCGCGATCACCTCGTCGACGCGGTCGTCAGCGATCAGCACGCGGCGCGTGGCGATGCTGAGACGGCGGCTGTTCTCCCTCGCGATCTGCAGGCACTGCTCGAGCGTCAGCACCGCCGTCGAGGTAGAGGCCCACGCGGCGCTCCCGGTCTCCCCGAGGCGGGCGGGCCCGCCGAGCGACTCCGGGACGTACTCTGGCTCGTCCTCCCGGGGAGCCGCGCAGGCGAGCAACAGGCTGCAGCAGACGGCGGCGAGGGCCCTGGCCGTGGTGGATGTCACTTGCTCCGCCCCCCGCGCCCGGCGCGGCGTCGCTGACCCGCCGGCGTGAGGATCCCGTGCAGCACTACGTCGAGGATGTCGTCGGCCTGGGCCTCCGAGCCCGCTCGGCGCGCGAAGAAGTTGGTGAACATGGTCCCGTAGAGCAGGTCGCCCAGCACCGTGGTGATCCGCGCCACAGGGACGTCCCTGACGGTCCCCTGGGCGATCAGCGCCCCGAAGAGGTCCTGCCACTGGCCGAGGTTCGCGTCGCGGTGCACGAAGTAGGTCGGCTTCTTGCGGTCCTTGAACTCCGCCCGCTCGAGGATCAGGAGCTCCACGAACTCCGGGTGGGCCTCGAAGAAGGCCAGGTAGGCCCGGACCGCGGCCTCCACCCGGTCGAGGGGCTCGCTCCTGGTGGCCGCCTCCCGCTCGACGTGGTCCTTGAGCAGCCGCATGGCGCGGTCGACGGCGGCCAGGAACAGCTCGCGCTTGGTGGGGAAGTAGCGGTAGACGGTCCCCTTGCCCACGCGGAGCGCGTCGGCTGCGACCTGCACGTCCATGTCCTGGTAGCCGCGCGTGGCGAACATCCGCGTGGCCGTCTCGAGGATCTCCTCGCAGCGCCTGGCCGCGAGCGCCTCGTCCCTCGGCCGTCCGGGCCTCCGCTGCGCCGTAACGCGGGCGGGCTTCATGTTCACTCCATGCCGGCGCAGCGCCGGGCCTCAGCAGGCGGACTCGTCCGTCCGTAGCCGGACGCGTCCGTCCGCAAAATACACCCCGGCCCAGTGGCGGGCAAGACCCCGCGTGGTGCCGTGTCGACCGGAGCACTCCGCCGCCGCGGAGCGCGAGCATGGTGTGGACGCTGGACTGCGTCAGGTCCTGAGCGGGGGAGTGAGCGACGCGGGTGATGCGGACGGTGGAAGCTGGACTGTCGGGGGAGACTGGTACAGGTAGACGAGGTTGCCGTCGGGGTCCACGACACCCGCGATGCTCCCGTAGGACCGCTTGGACGGGGGGATGGCAATCCGCACGCCCGCGCAGCGCAGCTTCGCGACCATGACCTCGACCTCCTCCACCTCGAGGGAGAACGCGACGCTCTGCTCGGTCTTCTTCTCCGACGGCCGGTGCTGGAGCGCGAAGTAGATCCTCTGCGCATAGCCGCCCCAGTGTGGATCGTGCGGATCCGAGGTGCGGTCCATGAGCTGGAGTCCCAGGAGCTCCTCGTAGAAGACCCGCGAGCGCTCGAGGTCGGACGCGAACACGACCACGGCAGCGACGCGGAGCGCTGTTATCGGCAAGGGACGGCCCTTCCCGAGCAGAGGGGGTAGCCCCTCCTGCCCGTCCAGAAGATGCACGCCGTGCTCGGGCAAGTCAACCTGTCGCAGCCCGCAACAGGGGCCGCCCACGCGGGCGGCCCCTGGCGTCGCTGCTCTCGCTCCCGAGTCGGCTACGCCTCCTGGCGCTGAGCCGCGGAGCCGTCGTCGAGCTGGCATTCGACGACGGCCAGCGCCTCGTCGAGCAGAGCACGCACGGCCTCCGCCGAGCGACGGCCGTCGAGGAGCTTCGAGCGCGAGTCGAGGTAGCGGGAGAGGCCGGTCGTGCTCGCGGCCACGCGCAAGCTCTCGAACTCGTCACGGCCTGCCGATGCCTTCCAGCCGACCTGCAGGTTGATGAGCACCTGGTCCACGTTCGCGGCCCGGGCCCAGGTCTGGTGGGTGTGCCGGAAGGAGTGGACCGTGACCCGTGCCATGCGCACCTCCCAGGCCGGCCGGACCTCGTCGGCGAGCCGCTGCACGCGCGCAACCAGCGCGCGACGCGCCTTGCGGGTGTCCACGCTCACGAGGTCGGGGTTGCCGTACTCAGGCACCCACGCCTCGCCGCTCTTGCGCAGGAGGGTCTGGTTGACGAGGTGGGCGAGCGGCAGGTCCCAGTCCAGGGAGGAGGGCCACAGCTCGCGCACGGTCGCCAGGCTGTAGGTCTCCTTCCACCAGCGGAGCAGGTTCCGCTTCTCGACCCGTCCCCCGCGCGGGCTGAGGACCAGCGGGCCCTCGGTCCGGTCCCCGAGGTAGGCCTCAAGGGCCGCGGCCGTCTTGTCGTCGAGCTTCCCCTGGCCGCGGAGCTTCTTGCCAGTGCCCGCCCCGTAGTCGATGCGGCGCTCGTCGCGCAGGTAGTGACGGACGTCGCGCTCGGCGAGCGCCTCCATGCGCGGCGCGGTCACCAGGAGCAGTTCGAACACGATCCGGAGCGGGTGCTTCCGGTGATGGAGCACGTCCAGCCAGTCCGAAGCCTGGAGCGCGCGGGCCATGCCGTCGGGCGCGTACGCGCGGTGGATGGCCTCGGCCTCGTACTGGATCGTCTTCCACACCGCGAGCGGGTCGCGCTCCAGGTACCGCCCGTTCTCGGCGAGCCACCCGCTGAACTGCTTGAGCGGGTCCTGGTAGCGGCGGCGAAGCGTCGCGTCGGGCTTGCCCAGCGCCTTGAGCTTCCCGTCGATCTTGCCCACGTTCGTAAGGTCGGCCGCGGTCCTCAGGGCGAGCGCCCCGAGCGCGCGCGTGAGGATGCGCTCCTTCTGCTTGAGCCAGCGCTCCTGCGGCGGCTTGTCCTGCCGGCGCTGGTCCTGGAACCACTCGGCGACGAGCGGGGCGAGCGGCTGGGTCCAGGAGTCGTAGGTCTTGATCCCGGCCTTCTTCTTCTCCAGCTCGTCGTCGAACTCCTGGGCCTTCTTGAGCGCATACTCGAGGATCTTCGTGTCGGTCGTCTTCTTGTCGCGCTTGCCGGTCAGCGGGTCCTTGCGCCGCCACCACAGGACGCCCGTGCGGGTGTCACGGTAGAGGCCGGTGCCTTCGAGGGACGTCTCGCGCCGGCCGGGGCGCCGGCGCTTCTTCGTGCAGGGAGTATCCTCTGGTTCAGCCATGGGGCTGCCTCCTATACAGGTGCCTTGTGGTCAGGGCCGGTGGGGTGTTCGAGCACCCCGCCGGTCCGCCCAGACTCTCCCAAGGTCTCGGGAGAAGTTCCACGCGGACGCCGGCGAGGACGCGCTCGGAGCCAGGCCTCGAAGCGCCGTACTGGCACACGGATATGGCCTGTCCCGCGCGGGACGCGGATCACGACCGCGGTGAGGCCGCCGCTCGGGTCCGAGAGCATCCGGTAGAAGGTGCGCCGCGACAGCCCGAAGCGTCGGCACGCCTCGTCGATCGAGACGAAGACGTCGGGCTCGCTCGTGTCGCGCGGGCGGTCGGTCTCGTTCACGCCCGGGAGCATCGACCGAACGAGAGACCGTTCAGGCGCGCGGGCTGACGGTCGTCACTTGCGCCGCCGAGGTGAAGGTCGGCAGGTTGGGCGCCGTCGGGTCCGTCGCGCTGGGCTTGGCGTCACGATCGCGCGCCAGCGCTCGGTCTCGGGTCTGGGTTCGGGACACGTAAGCCCTTGCGCCGGCGCGGCGGCGCCAGTCGTGCGTGAGACTGGCGCAAGCGGTGTGTCTAGCATCAGGCGGGCCGATCCCTTGCGGCCCGCCTACGGCGCGGCTAACACGAGCTTAGGTCATTTCACAGGTGAACTCCGTGACTACCGAACTACTGCGCGAAAGGGGGAACAGCTTGGTGCAGATCGATGGTTCCCAGTTCGGATCACGGGTGCCTTAGCCCTAGACTCGAGCGTTTCCCCACCCTCCTCTCCTGGATCGATCGCCATCGACTCGCAGGCCTCCCAGGCCATCGCCTCGGGAGGCCGCGCTGCTTCCGGAGCAGTCACCCGAGCCGCGCGTGTCGCACGTCTCGGTACACCTACACGCAGAAGAAGGAAAGGAGGATCGACCCGTACATGGGCCGGACCTGAAGGCGAACCTCCAGGTCCGGGTCGCTGAGCGGCCGGGCAGGCCACCCTTGGCAGAGAAACCTGCACGACCAAACGCGGCGACTTCATCTCTAGCACTTCGCCCCGGCGAAGTGAAGGAAGCGGGGTCGTACGCGGACGGGTCGACACACGACCCATGAACGCGATCATTCACAGAACGACCTTCGACGAGGCCCGCCGCGGCGGGCCTCGGGAGCACGCGACGTGACTCCCGAGCTGCCGCCCGAGCTCGTCGACGAGATCCGCCGCGCGTGCGCGGACGCCAAGGCGGCCGCGCACGGCGCCGGCTCCGCGCTGGCGCGCGCGCGCCAGCTCGTCGGCTGGCAGGGCTGGGAGGAGTGGCTCGAGCGGACGTGCGGCCTCTCGCCGAGCGACGCCCGCCTGCTCATCGAGAGCGCCGACGAGCCAGACGGGGATGGCGACGCGCCCGACGCCATCCGCCCGTTCCTGCGCGAGAAGGCGACCGTCGTCTGCGGCTGGTGCGAGCGTGAGCGCGCCACACAGGGGCGCCCGCCGAAGTACGTCAGCGGCCCCGAGCAGTCCCCGCGCGTCGTGCACGGGGTCTGCCCAGACTGCGAGCGCGCGTTCGAGGAGCGGCTCGCCCGCTACCGCGAGCCACCCCCGCCCGACCAGGACCTCCCGCCGATCAACGAGGAGGATGACCGGCCGGACCCACGGCGCACGTTCGCGTTCGTCTCCCACGCCGAGGACCTGGAGAAGGCCCGCGGCGCGCTCCAGAGCGCCTTCTTCTTCATCGACCAGGCCGACGACGCGGTCCGCGCGCTGGTGGGCCTCCAGAGCTGGGCGCTGAAGGCCGGCGTGCAGGAGTCCCTGGCCGAGCTGGCGGACGTGCTCGACCGCCTCACCCGCCTCGCCGCGGAGCTCGTGCTCGTGAGTCGGGGCGAGGACAACTGGAACACCGAGCCCTTCGAGCCGGGGCCCAGGCCGTGATCGTCGCCCGCCCGCCCTCGCGGCTGAAGGTCTACCGCGCCGTGCACTTCCTCTACGAGCTCTGCCACGAGTTCGGCGGCGGGGACTCCAACCCGATCTCGTTCGAGCGCTGGTACGGCGCGCACGTGCGCAAGAAGAGCCGCGACGCAGCCCGGCGCCAGTGGGAGCGGCTCAAGGTGATCTTCGACGCGATCCAGGCGCCGGTGCGCCGGGTGAAGGAAGGGCGGGACGTCTACCTCGTCCTGGAGCCAGGGGCCCGGGACTTCGCGATCGCCAAGCTGAACGGTCTCTCGAAGTACGTACACCGGAAGGGTGAGGTCACCATGATCGACGGCTCGCGGTTCGTCCTCGTCGACCTCGACGACATCGTGCCGCCCAAGGACCGGGAACCTGAACGCGACCGCGTCGAGGCGATGAAGGAGTCGATCCGGCTCTGCCCCATCGGCGTCATCAACCCGCCGATCGGGGTCGGCGAGGTCGCCCCATTCCAGCTCGCGCTCGGGCTCGTCCGCTACACGGCGTGCAGGGAGCTGGGGCTCAAGAAGATGTGGCTGCACATCGTGAAGACCTGGGACCCCATCATCGCCATCGACGAGGAGTACGTCCGCAAGCACTACGGCGCCGCGGAGCTGGAGAACCTGAGACAAGAACGCGACCGGCGGATCGCCGCCCTCAAGGCGGCCGGGAAGAGTAACCGCCAGGTGGCCAAGGAGTTGAAGATCTGCAAGGACACCGTGGCCCGCCGTTCAGGTGGCGCAGGTGCGCCACCTGAACAGGCCGGCGAGGACGCCCAGCTCAAGGTCACGGGCTCCGACGGCAAGGTCTACCCCTCCGGCCGGCTGAAGAAGGCCAAGCTCGAGGAGCGGCGCGAGGAGGTGAAGAGGCTCCACGCGGCGGGGATGAAGAAGGAGGAGATCGCCGAGAAGGTCGGCGTGAGCGAGAGCACCGTGTACGCCGACATCAAGTGGGTCCCCGGCCTTCGGCCCGACGCCCAATGGTTCGAGGTCAACGCGAGGACCGAGCCGCCCTACGTCTGCCTGGCCGCCCTCGAGACCGGGCTGGCCCAGCTCACCGACGCCGCCCGCGCCGGGGCGGTCACGCTCAAGCAGGCGAAGCAGGTGGAGCACCTGTTCCTGGCGGTCGCAGAGCGGATCAGGCGCCACGCCTTCGACTACCGGCCGCCGGCCACTTACCGAATGGAGGCGTCGTGAGCGCGCGCCCGACGCTGCGGCCCTCGTTCAAGCGCGCCGTCGCCAACAGCGGTGGCGTCCTCCTGCAACGTGTCGTCCTCCAGTACGGCCTCTCGGACGCGGTGCAGGAGCGCCGGGCCGAGCCGCGCGACTTCCTCCTCGGCGCGCGGAACCTCGGCAAGGCGTTCGTCGCTCACGTGGGGCCGTGGCGCCCTCACGCCCTCCTGCTCGTGAACCGCGAGGTCGAGGCCGAGAGCTTCGACGAGTCGTCGTCCGTGTTCCAGGCGATCCAGGAGGAGGCCAAGCGGCGCGGGCGCACGGAGGGCCGGACGGCGCGCGTGGGCGTCGAGTTCCTGCTCTGGCTCCCGCGGGTCCGCGCGTTCGCATTGTTCGAGTTCACGAAGTTCGCGACCCGCAACGCGGACACTGCGCGCGCGCGCTCCGGTGGTCTGGCGCTGTTCACGACCGAGCCGATCGGCACGGGCGGGTGGTTCATCCCGGTGTGCCAGGACGCGCCGCCCGGTCGCTACCGAGTCCTGCCGGTGCGCCGGAACGCCGCCGCGGTCGCGGTGTTCACCGACCACCGACCCGAGGTGCCGGGCCCGACGCGACCGGGCGCTGCATGACTGCGTTCGTGCTCGAGGTCGCCCCCGATCAGTCGGCCTCGGCTTCGTCTCCCTCCTCGACAAGCCGCACGATGTCCTCGCTCAGCCACTCGCTGATGCCCTGCGCCTTGGCGACCTCGATCGCAAGGTGGTCGACGCAGCTGCGCAGCGAAGGCGGGACGTGGGGCACCCGCTGGGCGTCCTGGAGCTGCTCCAGCGCGGTCCTCAAGAGGCCGTTGACACTGGCCGTGGCCCGCTGCTCCGCGGACCGGTCCTCGGGTGGGCGCTCTCCCACCCCGGAGACACCGGCGACGTACCCGCTCTGCTGCACGTCCAGGCCAGCGGCCAGGGCGCTCTCGCGCGCCTTCTCGTCGCTGGCGAGGGAGCGGCACGCGTCGCAGCGGTGGACGTAGAGGTCATCGGACACGAACCAACCGGGACACCCGCGCGCTCGTACACACACGGCCGGGCCGGCCGGCGGGTCACCCGCCGGCTCTCGCGTATCGAGAGGGTCCACCGGTCACCGCCGGAACACGTGAACGGCGCCGCCCACGTCCAGGGTCTCGACGTCGCCACTCAGCTCGAGGTCGCGCGCGTAGCGCTCCCAGTCCACGTAGGGCCAGAGCTGCTCGGTCCCGAGCCCGGCGTCCTCGGCCCACGACTCGGCCCACTCCGCGAGGTTGTCCCACCGCCCGGCGTAGTGCTCGCGCAGTCCCTCGCGGGCGCGCTCGACGTCTTCGTCGACACGCGCCAAGTAGGCGAGCACAGGGCGGTCCTCGAACTCGTCGACGAGGGCGGCGATCGCGCACAGGCGCGGGAGGTCGTAGGCCTCGCCCACGTCCCCCAGCCCCTCGTGGTCGTGGACTGCCAGCTCCTCGCCGCCGCACCGGAACGGCGCGGCGAAGGCCCGGCACTCGGGGCACTCGCGCTCGTACTCGCCGCAGGTTTCGCAGCCCTTGGCGAAGAAGGCCATGACCTCGTGATGGAGGTCGTCGGGGTCGGTCCCCACGTCGAACCAGCGGCCGTGGAGCGAGCCGCCGTTGTAGCAGGCCAGGCAGGCGACCCAGATCTTCGGATCGACAGTGCTATCGTCGGAGTCAGCCATAGCGCCTCCTTCAAGGCGTGGTGGTCAGGGCCTCGGGGGAGGTACCAACTCCCCCAAGGCCCGTCTCCTCTACCCGCAGAAGCTCCTCCTGCGAGGCGTGAGAGGCTGCACGGGCACGCGCATCCGTCAACGGCGCCCCTGCTCGGACGCCACCCGAGCGGCGCCGTAACGACCCGCAAGGGCTGTCGATCGATCCAGTCGGCGGTACTCCGCGTCGTTCCCTCCCGGAACGAACCGTCGCCGGCGTGCGGGTCGGCCGATGGGGACACGAGAGTCGCGAGAACACGCTCCCGTGGGGACTTGTTTGGCCCGGCCGTTGCGCGCGCGCGCGCGCGCGCGCGCTGTTGCGACCCGGCATGAGGGTCGCAAGCTGAGTGTGCAGCGAGGCGCTCGTATGATCGACGCCCGGATCCTTGACAGCCCGCGAGACCAGGCCACATTGCCGCGGGGCGTCCTCTCACGCGCGCCGAGGGGGTAGGTCTTGACCAATCCCGCGCAGGTCAGCGTGCTTCTGGTCGACGACCATCCTGCGAACCTCCTCGCGCTCACGGCCATCCTCGACTCATCGAACTACCGCCTGGTGACCGCAGGGTCCGGCCCCGAGGCGCTGGCCCTCACCGAGCGCGAGGAGTTCGCGGCGATCCTGCTCGACGTGCGCATGCCCGGCATGGACGGCCTCGAGGTGGCCCGCCTGCTCCGGCAGCGGCCCAAGACTCGCTACCTCCCGATCCTCTTCGTCACGGCCGTGGAGACCGACGTCCAGCACGTCTACGCGGCCTACACGGCCGGGGCCGTGGACTATTTGGTCAAGCCTCTCGACACGAACGCGGTGCGCCAGAAGGTCGCCACGTTCGTCGAGCTGTTCCAGCAGCGGAAGGAGATCGAGCGGCAGGCCGAGGCGCTGCGCGCGGCGGAGCGGCGGGAGTACGAGCTTCGGCTCAAGGAGCTCCAGCTCGCCAGCGACGAACGCTACCGGAAGCTCGTAGAGGGAATCGACCACGTGGTCGCCTGGTCGGCAGATCCCGCCTCACTGCGCCTCTCGTTCGTGAGCCGCCAGGCGGTGGGAGTCCTCGGGTACCCGCTCGGGGAGATCTCACAGCCCGACTTCTGGATCCGACACATCCACCCTGACGACCGCGAGCCGTTCCGGGCGGCGGTCCACAAGGCGATCGACGAGGGGACTGACCAGGCGTGCAACCATCGCATGCTCGCGTCCGGCGGGCGCGTGAGGTGGTTCCACTCCGGCCTCAGCGTCGTGAAGTCGCGCGCCGGGGACTCGGCCGAGCTCCACGGCATCTCCGCGGACGTGACCGATATCAAGCGTGCCGAGGAAGCCCAGGAGTTCCTGGCCAAAGCGTCAGCCAGCTTCGCGGAGTCGCTCGAGCACGAGCCAATCTTGACGAAGCTAGCGCAGCTCGTCGTCCCGTACCTGGCCGACTGGAGCGTCGTCGACGCGGTCGGCATCCCGTCGGACATCCGCCATCGCGTCGACGTGGCGCACCGGGACCCTGCGAGGGAGGCGGCGCTCGCCGAGGTGCTCGAGCGTCGTGGCCGCTTCGATCCTGCGGCGCCCTGCGCCGTGGCCCACGTCTTCCGCACGGGCCGCTCCGTCCTCAAGACCGAAGTCTCGGAAAGCGACTGGCAGAAGACGGCCTTCGGCACCGAGCCGGACCTCCTCCGCACACTCGACGCGGTCTCATACATGATCGTGCCTCTTCGCGCGCGCGGGCGAACGTTGGCGGTGCTGACCTGCGTCTCGTCGGAGTCTCGTCGCCGATTCGGTTCGTCGGACCTCACCGTGACTGAGGAGCTGGCTGCTCGTGCCGCCCTCGCGATCGACAACGCACGCCTGTACCGCGAGGCGCAGGAAGCGTCACGCCAGGCAAAGGAGGTGACTCGCGCCCGCGAGGAGCTCCTCGCCGTCGTCTCCCACGATCTCAAGACACCTCTGCAGGCCATCCTCGTGAGCGCGGGTCGCATGGAGAAGTCAGCTGAGACGACCGCGCAGACCAAGCGGACGGCCCAGACGATCCAGCGCGCGGCAGCGCGCATGGACCGATTGATCGCCGACCTCCTGGACGCCGACCGCATTCAGCGGGGCCGCCTCTCGCTCGACAAGCGCGAGCAGAACGCCGGCGCCCTCGTCCGCGGCGCGGTCGAACTGCTCGACCCGCTGGCGAGAGAGAAGTCGATCGAGCTGGAGGTCGACGCCGGGTCGGCGGCGGCCGTGGACGTCGTCTGCGATCAAGACCGCGTCCTCCAGGTCTTCAACAACGTCGTGGATAACGCGATCAAGTTCAGCTCCGCCGGGCAGAAGATCACCCTGCGCGCCACGCCTCGCGAGCAAGAGGTGCAATTCTCGGTCTCCGACCGAGGGCCAGGCATCAGCCCCGACCGGCTCGCGCATGTCTTCGACCTCTACTGGCAAGCGGAAGAGACGCCACGAGAGAGGATGGGCATGGGTCTCGGCCTGGCGATCTCGAAGGGGATCGTCGAAGCCCACGGCGGGCGGATCTGGGCGGAGAGCCAGGTGGGGAAGGGCAGCACCTTCTTCTTCACCCTCCCGATCGCCGGCAGTGCCGTCGGGGCGCGCCAGGAGCGCTGACCACCGGCCGCAGTCGTCGCCGCAGGCCTCAGCGCGCCAGCGCGGCCCGAACAGCACGACGGGGATGGGCTTGCCGACCAGCGCCGCAGGCTGGAGCGGCGCGGAGACGAGCGCCAGGTCGTGCCTCCCGGACATGAGGATCACTGGCACGTCCATGCGGGTGCGGATCCAGGCGCAGAGCTCGAGCCCGCCCATGCCGGGCATGTCGACGTCGGTGAGCACCAGGTCGGGCAGCGGCGGCCGCTCCAGGCGCCGCTGCGCGGCCGTGCCGTCCTCGACGAGCTCGACGACGTAGCCTGCGGACCCGAGCACGCTCGCCAGGAGCTCGCGCACCAAGGGCTCGTCGTCGACCACCAGGATCTGCGAGGGCGCCGGGCTCGTCATGGCCGGCTCGATGATGACCCGGACTGAAGCGCCGCCTGGACTAGCTCGACGTCCTCGCGCGCGAGGTACACGAGCCGAAGCGCGCGCGCCGGGTCGTGGTCGTCGAGGTCGGCCTCGTACACCCGTGCGACAGCGAGTTGGTCGCGCTCGATGGTGGCCACCGCGAAGACGCTGCGCTCGGTCGCAGGACCCTCCACGCGGAAGCTGACGTGCTTCTCGCCCTCGAACGTGAGCACTTCGTTCAGGAACATGCGCTCGATCGTCCTGACCAGCTCCGTCGTTGAACGCCTCATGCGCAAGCCTCCAGATGGGTCCGGTTCGGTGGTGGCCCTCCGTCGGCGGACCGACCGACGTCGAGGGCAGCAGCGAGCACCTGCTTCACCGCCTGGTAGCTGCAGTCGCCGCGTCGCCGCGCAAGACGGCAGGCCGCCTCGGCGCGCTCCGGCGGGTGGCGGTCGAGGAGCCGCACCACGGCCTGCGCCTGCCGGAGCTGACTCAGGACCGGGTCGCGAGCGAAGAGCTCCCGGACCAGGGCGAAGCTCTCCGCGCCGATCCGGGCGGCGCGCGCCTCCCAGAAGACCTGACCCCGGTGGCGCAACTCGCGGCGGTCCTCGGGCAGGTGCTCCTCGAGCGTCGTGCACCGGAGCCCGCGGTCCTCGTGGACCGCGACCCTACGGTCGCAGTGGAACACCTCGACGGACGATCCGCAGACGCGGACCCACACCGTGTCGTGGACGAGCTGCCAGGGCACGGAGAAAAGGCGCCCGCGGCTGGTCACGTGGCAGTCCGGGTGGACACGCGCGCGCTTCCAGATCGCCACTTCGATCGGCGTCGCGGGCAGTGGCCTGAGCGCCGCGCGCTCCTCCGCCTCGAACACGTCGATCGGCCGGAGCCCCGTGCTCCCGTGGACCCGCTTGTTTGCGACCTCGCGGTTCCACACCTGCAGTGCGGCATCGGCCTGGTCGATCGGCGAGCCCTCGCGCCCCTTCACGCCGCTCGCGAGCGCGTACTTGACTGAGGCTTCGACCTTACCGCGCTTGCGGGGATCGCCCGGGGGCGCGGGATCGACCATGAACCCCCAGCGTTGGGCCAACTCGCGGTAGCTGCGCTCGAGCTCCGTCGGCCCGCTGATGCCGAATGCGGCGCGCAGTACGGCGCGGCGGGTGTTATCCGGCAGTACGACCGCGGGGACGCCGCCGATGGCCCGGAACGCCTGCTCGTGGAGGCTGAGCCATGTCTCGACCCTCTGGTCGAAGACCAGCTTCACGAACTGCAGGCGGGAGTGGCACAGGAGGAAGACGAAGATCCACGCGCGCCGCATGACGCCCGTGGCGGGGTCGTAGAACCGTCCCGCGTAGCCGAAGTCGACCTGAGCCTCGAGCCCAGGGGACGTGGGCACGGGAACGACCACGACCTCCTCGCACACGCCGCGCTCGCGCTTGGTCCGCAGACGGGCGCGCTTCACGGCCGAGTAGCTGCCGCCGAAGACGCCGAGCTTCGGGTCGGGCTCCACGCGAATTCGGTCGAACGTGGCACGGGCCGAGAGGCCCTTGTCCATCAGCTCCTCGATGCGCGGCCGCCACGGGTCGACAGGCGAGGGCTGCGGCGTTGCTACCGGCATCGCGGTGCGTACCGCGGTCGCGATCTCGTTCAGCGCGGGGAGGTTGCCTACCTCACCCGACAAGAGCCCCGCGGTCGCCAGCAGTCCACGGTACGCCCGCTCAGTGTTCGGCCCCATGCGCAGCATGCGCACCACCTCGCGTGCGCTCGCGCCGGAGCGGTGGAGCCGGACCAGCTCGCGGAGCCGGATCACCTCGACCCGTGGCCGTGCCACATGCGCCTCCCTTCGTCGCATGTGGCCGTGGGGTCGCTCCGGTCATCGACCGGCCAATCGGACGCGGGCGTGGGCCGGTCATCCGGACGCGCCGCCGCGGAGCCCGCCGGGACCGAAATCCAGTTGCCGGCGCTGTCGTCGCCGCACGAGAGCACCGCGAGCCGCGCGCCGCGCTCGGGTGCGTCCGGATCCGGGCCGGCTACAGGGCGGGGCTCAACCGCTGCGCAGGGGGTCCGCACCTGGAGGCCGTGTTCAGCGGCGCGAACCGACACTTTTCCCCGAGGGGCGGGGCTCAACCGCTGCGCAGGGGGTCCGCACCTGGAGGCCGTGTTCAGCGGCGCGAACCGACACTTTTCCCCGAGGGGCGGGGCTCAACCGCTGCGCAGGGCCCTCGCGCGCAGATAGGGCCCGTTTCTGTGGATTTCGCATCCGTGTCCTACTTGTCCTCTTTCGATTGGAACGCGTTGGGGCCAATCGCGTTGAAGCATCCAGGACAAGTAGGACATGTCCAGGCCATGTCCTACCTGTCCCCTCGGCCCCGCCTGCCAGGCCGGAGTCTACTCCTCCCGGCCCTCGCCGGCTCCAGGTCGCCGCCTGAGCGTGTCCCACGTCCATGCACCCTGCACGGCGTGAAGGCCCGCAAGAACACACCGCCCGACCTGTCGCACATCGTCGAGCCGCTGCGTCCTCTCGCAGTGCCCGTCGCCGACCTGAACCCGGACCCGGCGAACGCCCGCATCCACCCGGACCGCAACCTCGCCACGATCACCGCCAGCCTGCGCGTCTACGGCCAGCGCAAGCCGCTCGTCGTGCGCCGCGAGGGCATGGTCGTCGAGGCGGGCAACGGCACGCTCGAGGCAATCAAGCGCCTCGGCTGGACCCACGTCGCGGTCGTGCTCGTGGACGACGATCCGCTAACGGCCACCGGCTACGCGATTGCCGACAACCGCACGAGCGAGCTCGCGGCCTGGGACGAGGCCGCTCTCGGCCCGCTCCTGGCCGAGCTCAAGGCCGCCGAGGAGGTCGACCTCGAGGCGCTGGGGTGGACCGACGCCGAGCTGGACCGGATCTTCGGCGCGGTCCCTGCCTTCGAGCCCACGTCAGACGACGACCAGCACGACCTGGACAAGCTCGCCCCCAAGCTCTGCCCGCACTGCGGTCGCGACATCCGGCAGCCCCCGACGTTAGATCGCGAGGCCTCGTGAGCCTGCGCGTCGAGTGGTGCTCGTCTGAGGCGGCGACTTGGGCGGTCAAGCACTGGCACTACAGCCGGACCATGCCGCCGATCAAGACCGTTCGCGTCGGCGTGTGGTGGGGCGACCGCTTCAAGGGCGCGGTGATCTTCTCGCGCCCCTGCCGCAAGCAGCACCTCATGTTCGCGCTCGAGCCCCAGGAGGTCTGCGAGCTGGCTCGCGTCGCGCTCGACCGACACGAGGGGTTCCACGTGACCGAGGTCGTCGCGCGCGCGATCAAGCTGCTCAAGCAGCGCTGCCCCGACCTGCGCCTGATCGTGAGCTTCGCGGACCCCACGAAGGGTCACATCGGCCGGATCTACCAGGCCGGGAACTGGATCTACTCGGGCAGGAGCGCGCCTGCGCGGATCCTCGTCCACCAGGGCCGGGAGCTCCACCGGCGCCACTACACGGGCGCGACCTTCGACAACCCGCGCGCGAAGCCGCCGCCCGGCTCGGTCTGGGTTCCGGTCCCCGGCAAGTACCGGTACCTCATGCCGCTCGACAGGCGCATGCGCCGGCAGGTCGAGCGCATGCGCAAGCCCTACCCCCAACCTGCGGACGCCCTGGCAGAGGGCGCCGGGCACCAACCCGGCGAGGCGGTGCGAGCCCGTCCGTCCGCTTCGGAGTCGGCATGAGCCGCAGCCTGACGCGCACGCAGCTCGCCAAGGCCCTCGGCGTCGCGGCGCGCACCGTCACGCGGTGGGTCGAGATGGGCTGCCCACACGCCCGCGTGAAGGGCCGCCTCATGTTCGACGAGGGCGAGGTCCGCGCCTGGTGCGCGCAGGAGGGCCTCGACCTCCCCGGCAGCGCGACGTCTCCGGCCGGCGCCGCGAGCGTCGCCGCGCCCCGCGGGCCCGCGGCCACGGCCGACCTGGTCCGGAAGCTGGCGCAGGCCAAGCGCAGCGAGCTGGAGCTGGCCGCCGAGCGCGGGCTCCGTGACCTCGGCCTCGACGAGCGGATCCGCGCCTGCAAGACGTTCGAGGAGTTCGCGGCGATCGATTTGGAGGTCGCCGCGCTCCTCGCCAACGGCACGCTCAGCCCCGACCGCGCCCGCGCGATCCAGGGCTCGATCGCGGGCGCGCGGCAGAACACGAAGGCCCACCATGACGCCGACGACGGCCTGGACCGGGAGCGGTTCGTCCTCGCCTCGGAGGACGCGCTCAAGATCGCAGAGGCGTTCGAGGGAATCGTCTCCGACGAGCGGCGCGCGAGGATCGTCGCTCACGTGCTCACCGAGGCGGCCGTGGACTTCACCGAGCATCCGAACGTCGACCTCGCCGACGGCGTCCCCGAGGAGCCCGAGACCCAGACGGGCGAAGAGGAGCCCGAGTGAACCCGCGCCAGTGGGGCCTGGGCGACCGGCGGCGCCTCGCGACGCGCGACTACCCCGCGGGCGTCCGCGCGCTCGTCGACGCGCGCCAGGGCGGGCGGTTCTGCGTCGAGTGCCGGGCGCTCGGGATCGTGACCCCGCCCGACGAGCCGCTCCAGCTCGACCACAAGCAGCCGCTCAGCGAGGGCGGCGACAACCACCACCTGAACCTGCAGTGGGCCTGCCGCGCCCACAACTGCGCCCGGGGCGCCCGGAAGCTCGCCGCCCCGCGCCGCCCGACCTGGGCCCGCCGCCGCGCGCGGCGGCCCGAAGAGGCTTGATGCACTCGCCCGCCGCGTCCCTCGTCGGTCGCCCGTACCAGCCCTGGTTCATGCAGCGGCGCTTCGTCCGCAGCCCGGCGCCGATCCGGGTCATCGTCGCCGGCCGCCAGGCCGGCAAGACGCACGCCGCGGCCGAGGAGGTCGTGCGCCTGATCCTCGCGCGCCCGGGCTCCGAGAGCTGCCTCCTCATGCCGACGTACAAGTCGACGAAGGCCGCGCTCCGCCACCTCCGCCGCGCGGTGGCGCCGCTCGGCGGGCGCGTCCGCTGGAAGGAGGTCGACAAGAGCTTCGCCTTCCCGAACGGCGCGCTGCTCTACGTGCGGACGGCCGAGGACAAGGAGGGCGTGCCCACCCGCGGCCTGACCCTCGATGGCGTCTTGTGGGTCGACGAGGCGGGCTACGTCCCTCGCGCCGCGTGGGACGCCGCGCGCCTCACCCAGGCCGCGGTCCAGGACCCGCGCGTGATCGTGACCGGCACGCCCTGCGGGCGGAACTGGCTCTACGAGGAGTGGCTGGCCGGGAGCCCGGGGCCGAAGCGGAGCCCGCTCAACGAGTCCTTTCGCTTCCGCTCGGTGGACTCGCCCTACTGCAACGCGGAGTTCGTGGCCGACCTCAAGAAGAAGCTCGGCGCGAAGAGCGCCATGCAGGAGCTCAATGCCCAGTTCCTCGGCGACGCCGGGGCGGCGTTCAACCACGAGGACATCGAGGCGCTGTTCGCGACCGACCGGCTCGCCGTGCGCGGCAAGCAGCTCTCGCTCGGCGTCGACCTGGCCAAGGAGAAGGACTGGACGGTCTGCACACTCATGAACGAGCTCGGCGAGGCCTGGATCCTCGGCCGGTGGCGGCACCGGACCTGGCCCGAGACCGAGAAGCGGATCACCGACTTCGCGCAGGACGCCGATGCCTTGGTCGTGGTCGATCACGGCCACGGCGGCGGGTACGGCGGCTGCATGGCCGACTACCTGGAGAAGAGCCTCGGGGCCGCGCGCGTGCACCGGGTCCGGACCGGGAACATCGGCGTCAAGGCGCAGATCTGCGAGGCGCTCGTGCGGGACGTCGAGAACCGCCGCCTGCTCGTTGAGCGCGGCGAGTACGCAGAGCACCTGCGCCACGAGCTGGCGTTCTTCGAGTGCCACCGCGAGGTCGTGGGCGGCGTGGAGCGGATCCGCTACCACGGGCCGCGGGGCGACGGCGAGGACGACCACGACGACTGCGTCATCAGCCTCGCCCTCGCGAACTGGGGCCGCATCCACGGCTGGGAGGGGCCCCAGGGCGAGACCGAGGACCTGCAGGAGTACGTGGACGCGCTGGACGTGCTCACCGAGCCGTCGGAGCCGCTCCCCTGGCAGTTCCGGCCGCCGGAGAGCGGTTGGATGTTCCCCTCCTCGGGCCACTGGCAGTGGCCGTCAGGTCCCGGCTATGAGCTCTGAGCCTCGTCATCACCATGGGTCCGGCGAGCGCGGGGAGTGCGCGTGTGAGGCGCTGCTCCTCCAGGTCGTGCGGACGCTCTGGCTCGAGGAGCTGACCCCGTGCGGAGCGCTTTCCCTCACGCTCGAGCTCCGCCGGCCGTACGCCGAGGCGGGGTCGAACCTGCTGGCCGTCGCGGAGGTCCACGACCCGGCGGGGAACGCCCTCGTCGTGGGCCAGGTCCCCGTCGACGTCTTCGCGCGCGCCCTCCAGCGCTACCAGGACGAGATCGAGGAGGGAGGGCGCGAGGCCGCGCGCGCGGCCGCCGAGCGCCTGCGCTGGACCCTCCGGGGGCTGGCGCTGCCGATCCACCTCGACCGCGACGACGCCCGGCGCGTGGCGCAGGGCATGGAGCGCGTCTTCCCGGGCCTGCTCCGCGACGCGCAGGAGGAGGCGCGAGGCGCGCCATGACCGTCGACCGCCTCTGGCTCCCGCCGGGCGTCGAGCGGCTCGCGCGGCGCGAGGACGCCCCCGACCTCGACCTGTCCCCGTTCGTCCGCGCCGCGCAGGCCCTGGGCCTGGAGACGGGCGGCTACTCCGGCGTCCTCGACGCGTGGGTCCAGTCGCAGGTCCGGCAGGCCGCCGACCCGGCGGTCGTGCCGCTCCGCGTGCTCCAGGCCATGGGCACGCACCCGGTCGTGTACCTCGCCGAGCGCACGATCACGGGCCTGATCCGCCGCCCCAACCTCTACTTCGTCAGCCACCCCGAGAAGCGGATCGTGAAGGAGACCGAGGAGTGGCTCTGGCCGCTCCTCCCCGTCGTGCTCGAGGCCGCGGCCCGCGCCTTCGCCTACGGGTCCGTGCCCGTGATCTTCAACTGGGGCACGCGCGACCTGCGCATCGAGGTCCCGCGCTATGTGGGTGGCGTCCGCAGCCGCACGCTCAAGGAGCACGTCCACTACGTCTCCGCGCACGAGGTGTGGCCCGGCGACGCGAAGGTCCAGGTCGAGGACGACGAGCTGCTCGCGGTCGAGGTCGGCGGCCGGACCTACGACGCCGACCGTGCCCACGTGCTCCGCTGGGACGCCGAGTTCGGCTCGTGGGCCGGCCAGGGCGCGCGGCGCCGCGCGTGGACCGACTACGCCAAGAGCCTGGCCGTGACCGTGCTCCAGAGCCGGTACCTCGAACGAAGCGTCGACTCGCCGCGCGTCGCCTGGGCGCCGCCCGGCACGCTCAAGGTCGACGGCGCGGACATCCCCGGGATCCGCCACGTGAACCAGCTCCTCCTCGCGCTGCGCGGGTCGGGCGCGGTCACCTTCCCGAGCACGCGCGACGCGAACGGGCAGAAGCGCTACGAGCTGGAGGTGCTCGACCTGCCTGACCGGAAGGACGTGTGGCATCAGGCGCTCAACCGCTATGACGCCGGGATCCTCAAGGCCTACCTGGTGCCGCCGTCCCTCGCCGGGATCGAGGACCTCGCCGCGGCCGGCGCACGCATCCTCGACGGCATGCTGCGCGAGTTCATCCAGGACCTCGCGACCTATGCGGCCGACAACCTCACGCGCCTCGTCGCCCGGGTCCACGCCGTCAACTACGACCCGGCGAAGGTCGCGCCGCCCACGATCCTGGCCTATGAGGTGCCGGCCGCTGTCCGGAAGCTGTACCTCGAGGTGCTGCGCCTGATCGGCGCGGCGAGGAGCGGCGAGGCCCCCGCGGACTGGGTCGACGTGCCCGCGCTCCTCGACCAGCTCGGCGTGCCGCTGCGGACCGCGCCAGCCGAGAAGCAGGAGGGCGACGGCCTCCCGGGGCGCCAGCCGGACTTGACCAGCGATCGGCAGGAGCGGCGCGAGGACGCGCGAACGGACCTGCCCGAGGACGCGACACCCGCCCCCGAGGACGAGGCGTCTTGACCGCGCCGCTGGACGGTCTCGCGTCTCGGCAACCGTCGCGGCGTGAGGCCTCTCCTCGCGTCGCTCACCTTGCTCGTCATCCTCGGGGGCCCCTCCTGGGCGCAGGTGGAGCCTCCTTCACGCTTCACGCTGACCTGGGAGAACGACGCCTTCGCCAGGACGGACCGCCACTACACGAACGGCCTGAGCCTCGCGCTCGCTGGCAGGCTCGACCCGTGGGTCCTCCCTGCGTGGCTCCGGGGTGAGCAGGCGGAGTGGGGGCTCGAGGTCGGTCAGCGGATCTACACCCCCGAGCGCCTGGAAGCCACGGACGTGGTGGTCGACGACCGGCCCTACGCGGGCTGGTCGTACTTGGGCCTCTCGGTCACCCGGCGTGCCTCCTCGCTCGGCTGGGAGGACACGATCGAGCTGAGGCTCGGGGTCATCGGGCCGAGCTCGGGCGCTCAGGAGGTGCAGGAGCTCGCGCACAGCTTCAATGCCTCCCAGCTTCCTCGCGGGTGGCGCCACCAGCTCCGGGACGAGCCAGGGATCGTGCTCAGCTACCGCGCGGGAGTCCGGGCCTTGCGTGGCGAGGCCGCGGGTCTGAGCTTCGACGTCACGCCGCGCTTCGGCATCTCGGTCGGGAACGTGGCCACGTTCGCGAGTGTGGGCGTCAGCCTGCGCTGCGGCCTCGGCGTGCCGGACGAACTCAGCGACACCGCCAGGGTGCAGCCCATCCGGCTCTACGTCACCGCGAGCGCCGAGGTGCGCTTCGTGGGCTACGACCTCTTCCTCGACGGCGGCCTGTTCCGGCGCGGCAGCCATCGCGTCGAGAAGGAGCCGCTCGTCGCCGACGCTTCCCTCGGCCTTATCCTCGCGGTCCACGATCGACTCTCGGTCAGCTACACGCACACGATCCGGACGCCGGAGTTCGTGGGGCAGTCCGGCGCGGACCAGTTCGGGTCGTTCAGCGTCACGTTCTCGTGGTGAGCGGGAGCCCCTCGCGGCGCTCAGTCGGGAAGTTGGAGTTGGCCCACGCCCGAGATGGGCTCACCGCCGACGGGCTCGAAGGTCACCGACACCGCGACGTGTTCGAGGATGCCGAGCTCGCGGAGCACGCGGTCGTAGGTCACCCTGGGGAGGACGTGCATCAGCTTCTGCCGCGCGAACGCACCAAGCCCAACTTGTCGAGTGTCAAAGTCGGCGGCGCTCACGTCGGCGCGAGTGATGAGGGTCGCGCTGGGTCCTGGACCGCGTGGCGTGTCGAAGAACACCTGGAGGGTCACCTTCCCTGGCGCCGCGACCAACTCGCCCCTCTCGTTGGCGAGCGTGTAGTAGACCATGAAGCCATCGCCCTCTCGCTGCCCGAAGACGTCTCTCACGTAGGCAGGGGCGTACCTCCGCCGGAGGACCGAGCAGGCTTCCATGAGCCGCCGGTACTCTTCGTTCGCAGGGTCCAGCGCAACAGCTCGCCGAAGCAGCGGCTCGACACGGTAATACTCGTCCACCTTGAATCGGCCTGCCTGCTCCACAAGCTGCCGGGCGACCTCGACTGCTCGGGTCCCAATTGCTGCTCGGCTGGGGCGCAGGGCCTCTCGCTTCTCCGGCATGACGCTCTCGACGAGCTCGGCGATTCGAGTGGCATCCTCGACCGCGCCATCCACCAACCGGCGCTGGATCGAGGCAACCGCGGCCTGGAAGAACTGCTCCGAGGGGTGCGGTCCACCGCCCCTCCGCTCAGTGAGGACGACGAGGGCATCGATCGGCCGGTCAGCACCCATGCGCGCTTCCGCCACAGGCATTCGCAGGGCTTCGCGAAACGTCGACACCGTCTCCGTGAAGGTCGGCTCGCCGACCTCCTCGCCGAGACCCATCGCTCGCTCAGACAGCTCCCATGCACGTTCCGGCTCGTGGGCTGCGAGCGCACTTCGAGCCTCCCTCAGCGCTGCATCTGCGGGTTGGAGCCGTTCACGTCGTGCTCGGAGGACCTCACTGAACTCGGAAGCGACCTCCGGCACGGGGTGCCCGCCTGCTAGGTCCGCGATGGTGTTCAGGTCGCCATGGCCTGGTCCCGTCAGCCACTCCTTCAGGGCGGCAGACATGCCGCGGACGACATGGGTCCCGGCGAGGTCGCCGGCGTTGATCGCGAACGACGTGCTGCGAGCGGTGATGAGCTTCCACTCGAACTCGGGAGGCAGTCGGCCAGCCTCGGAGCGCGTCGTCTCGTGGAATCCACTCGCACTCGAGTAAGTGAGGGAGCCGGTGAGGGGCTCGCGCAGGTCGTTCGCCGGGACCGTCTGCTCGTCCTCGCTTCCCGAGAAGATTCGCCGCACGAGCTGCACCGGCGCGCTGAACGTGAAGACCGTCAGGTCCAGAACTCCGACGATCTCGGCCAAGCCTATGAGATGAGCCACCGCCCAGTTACCGGGGTCCGCATTCCAGCAGGCCGTGTAGACGGAAAAGCTCCGGGGCCCCTGCGGATCGAAGACTCCTCCATCGTCCCCAAGCGCTCCGACTTCCGCGAACTCCAAGCTCGCAGTCGTGCCCGTCGTGAGCGTGATCTCCCCGGATCGTCGCGTCAGCGCGTGGATCATGCCCTCCTCGGCTACCAGCACCGTCTCCTCCACGTGGACCTGGCTCGTGTCCTCACGGGACAGAGGGGTCTCGCGGATCGTCAGGTGACAGCCCGAGCTGGCGACGACAAGAAGGAGAAGGGCAAGCCATCGCGTGGAGCGGCAGTACGGCGGCCGCGCCTGGTTGCCGTCCATGAACTGCGCTTGAGGTCTCACGGTGCCCAAGGCTATACGCTGTCCTCGCCACCCGCGACCGCCTAGAGGCCGCAGAGTTCTGGCAGTACACTCGCCGAACTGGGGGCTAGACATGTTCGACACGACCCTGAACGGGGTGCTCGCGCAGGTGGAAGCGGGCAGGATCGTCCTCCCTGCCATGCAGCGCCCGTTCGTATGGCGCGACGAGCGCATCGCCAGGTTGGTCGACAGCCTGCTCAGAGGCTTCCCCCTCGGGACGGCCCTGCTGTGGAAGACGAGCACCGTCCATCGATTCCGGAAGTTCCAGCGGGACGTTCAACCCGACGCGGGCATCAGCCAGGACTTCGAGAGTTCAACCTCGGCGGAGCAGTACCTCGTCCTGGACGGACAGCAGCGACTGACGAGCCTCTTCGCTG
Source organism: Planctomycetota bacterium (assembly GCA_019636275.1). GTDB lineage: Bacteria > Planctomycetota > J058 > J058 > J058 > JAMLIC01. The sequence continues at coordinate 28,736 of JAHBXY010000002.1, forward strand.
CGACCTCGGGGACGTACGAGAACAAGGCGCTGTTCCTCGACGTCCTGAGCGGCGTCAAGGGAGACAAGGATCCCGGCGACACCTACTGGGACTGCCGCTTCCTCACGGAGAAGGAGGCCCAGCAGCTGAACACCTGGCCGAAGACCGGGAAGACCGCGCCGGGGCAGGCACGCCAGCTCTTCATGCGCTTCCAGGAGCTCACGAGGCGGCCGGCGGTCAAGGCGGGAGTGCACGCCAAGCAGACGGCCGAGCAACTCAAGCTCGGGCCGACCGAGTCGGAGCGCCTGACGACCACGTTCCTCCAGTGCGCGACGGTGCTCGCGAGTCGTACCGCGCTTCAAGTGCATCTCATCGACGAGAACACCTCGGAGCCCATGCCCATCGAGGAGATCCTGGAGGTCTTCGTTCGGGTCAACTCCGCCGGGCTCGTGCTGCAGAAGTCGGACCTGCTCATGAGCCTCCTCGACCTCACTTGGAACGACATCCAGCCTGAGCTCTTTCGGGCGGTGAAGGACATCAACCAGGGGCGCTCCCTCACGGTCACGCGCGACGACCTCCTGAAGAGCCTGCTCCTGGCGGCGGGTTCGGAGACGCGCTTCGATCGCCTAGTGACGGATCGGTCCCGCGTCGAGAAGCTCGCCACGTCTCTTCCCACCCTCCTGCCTGCCGCCCAGACCGCTTGGAAGCAGCTGCTCGTGATCCTGACCGACGACTGCAAGATCACGTCCGAACGCTTGTTTCGTGGTGGCCACAACACCCTGCTCCCGTTCGTGCACTGGCTCTCCACGAACCCCAACCCCGGCCCCGCCGCCAAGCGGCGGCTGGTGGCGGGCATCTATATCGCGGTGATGAGCGGCATCTTCGCCGGCGCCGAAGCTCGCATGGGCGGCTTCGCTCGGAAGGACTGCGCCAAGGGTCAGTTCCCGCTGGAGAAGCTGGCAAAGCTCGTGCGCCAGCACTATGGCGTCACGTGCCTCGAAGAGCTCCTGTCGCGGCACCTGGACCTGACGCTCAACATCGCGCACGGGGGCATCACGATCGACAACAACCCTGAGAACCTGCAGCGCGACCACATCTTCCCACGCGCGACCCTGGCCAAGTCCGGCACGCCGGACGAGCAGACGAACCACTACGCCAACTTCCACTTCCTGCGGGACAAGGACAACCTGAACAAGTCCGACACGCCGCCGCACGTGTGGTTCCGCAAGCCGGGTGAGCAGCCTGCCTACACGGACGACGACCTCGCGCAGCGGCTCCTCCGCTGGGAGCTGCTGGCCCCCGGTCAGTTCCCCGCGATGCTTGAGGAGAGGACGAAGCTCATCCACGAGCGAGCGCTGGCGCTCTTCGGCCTGAAGCCCGCCGAGTTTGCCCTCCTGTTCACCGCGTAGAGAGCGAAGCGCCTGCGTGAACGGACACTGCTGTGGGCAATGGACCGGGAACTTCCCCTACAGGGGGAACAACTGCAGGTGCTGCGGCGAGCCCTTGCGAACAGCCGCGGGAGTCACGTTCTGTGACCGGCGCGCATTGCCGGTTCCCGCGTGCCCGCACTGCGGACAGCCGACGTGCGGCCCCCACTACCACCCGAGAGACCAGCGCCACCCCGTTCGCAGGCACTGCGAGGTCGAGGGGGCGCAGTGCACCCCGACGGGTCAGTGCGCCGCGAATCCAGCTCACTGAGCGCCATGGATCAGCCGCGCGCTCACGGTCCGAAGAAGTCCTGCTCCTCCGCCGCGGTGAGGGCCTGGATCAACTCCGGCGCGGCGGAGAGCCCCGTCATCAGGTGATGAGCCGCGAGGCCCAACCTGCGCCCGGCCTCGCGCGGTAGGTTGCGGAAGATCTCCTCCTCGACCGCGGGCTCGAGCGGCGCGTCACTGCCGTAGCCATGGCTCAGGTGCCACACCATGAACTCTCCCGTGTAGGGGCCCTCGTCGCTGACGAGGTGGTCGTCGCCGGGGACTGGCACGGCGGCCTGGACGGCTTCGTCGACGACCCCGAGGCGCGTCCGCGAGCTGTTCGTCTCGCGGACGCGCACGACCTGCCCGGGCGCGAACCCTGACGGCGGCTTGCCGCACTTGGGGCAGCGCGCGGCGTCCTCGGGGATCTCGGGCTCCTCCACGAGGAGATTCCAGGAACTCCGGCAGGCCGGGCAGGTCCAGGGACGCGTGTTCTGCCTGGGCCGTTTGGGGACGCTCACCGCTCCTCCAGCCCCCCGCTCTGCACGATAGCGGCGCCGCGCGCGATCGTCGTCATCGACGCCGACGGCGCCTCACTTCTTCTCCCAGGCCGCCCCGTCCGCGTAGGGGTGGACCACGTCCCCGCGCTCCGGGTTGAAAGGCAGGAACCACTCCTTGAGCTTCAGGTTGACGATCCGCATGTACTTCCCCGAGGGCGAGTCCTCGATCCCGTCGAGGCTCGGGTCGAAGAGCATCTCGAAGTCGGTGTCCTCGTACGCCATGTCCACGAGGTAGGAGAAGTCGACCGGCTCGGCCTCCTGCTCTTCGAGCACCTCCTCGGCGCGCTGAATGATCGCGCGCAGCGCGAGCTCCTCGGCCGTGCAGGCCAGGCGGTGCTCATGGGCGGGGTCGAAGAGCTTCCAGCCGGTCACGACCACGCACACGAGGAAGCGGCGCAGGAGGCCGAGGTCGTAGCTCGGGAGGTACTTGGGAGGCAGGTAGCAGCTCGCGAACGTGGTCGCGAACTCGCCGCCGCGCAGGAGCCCCTCGACGTCCATCTGGAGGTGGTCGTTCAGCGTCACGACCGCCTCGCGCAGGGCCTGCCAGCCGCGCTCCGGCAGCTCCTCGCGGTCGTACTCCGTGCATCCGATCGCCACGAGCACCCTCCTCAACGGTGACGAGTATCACCGGGGGCTTCCAGGCGCGCTGCTGGGCGTGTCTCACGTGTACGCAGCCTTAGGGGCATGAAGAACCTCAGCCCTGCGTCAATCGTCCCCGTCCCCTTCAACTCCGCTCGCCTCGCCGCCGGCCTGCTGGCCGCGCTCGCGCTGCTCGGCCTGAGCCCGCCCGCGCGGGCCCAGGACTCCCTCGGCGACCGTGTGCGCCAGCTCGAGCGCGAGATCGAGCTGGAAGAGATCGAGGTCACCGCGCGGCGCCTGAACGACGAGGCGATCCGCCTCGGGCCCATCACCGTGACGGGCTACGTCGAGGGCAGCTACGTCAGGAACCTCGGCAACCCGGACCAGCGGCAGGACGCGAACCGCTTCCGCCTCTCCGACCCCGACCACGACGCCTTCGCCGTAACTGCGGCCAAGCTTGGCCTCTCCCGTCGCGTGTCGGGCCTCAACGAGTTCGACGCCGGCTTCCGGTTCGAGATCGCCGCCGGTCGGATCGTGAAGGAGCTCTACGAGGACCAGACCTTCTCCTTCGTCGACCAGAACATCTCGATCGCGCAGGCGTATGCGGAGCTCCAGCTCCCGACCTGGCGCGCGCCGCTGCAGGTCCGCATCGGGCGAATGCACTCGTGGTTCGGCGTCGAGAGCCTGGACCTGTACAAGAACCCCAGCTTCTCGCTCTCGCCGCTCGCGCTGGCCGTGCCCAAGACGGTCACGGGCCTCAGCGCCAGCCTGGAGCTGGGCGCCGGCCTCCGCTACTCGCAGTTCCTGGTCAATGGCTGGGACCGCGTCGAGGACCTGAACGACGCCAAGACCATCGGCGGCCAGCTCGCGTTCGACACGAAGGACCTCTCGCTGGCGCTGAACTACGTCGTCGGCGCCGAGCGCGCGGACAGCGACAGTGACCTGCGCTGGGCGGTCGAGCTGGCGGCCCGCTACGAGGTGACCGCGAGCACCGAGCTGCGCGCGTCGCTCCTCTACGGCCAGGAGGAGTTCAAGGACGGCACCGCCAAGTTCGGCGGCGCGTCGGTCACGGTCAGCCAGGGCCTGCTCGAGGTCGAGGGCGAGGGCTTCCACCGGCTCACCGCCTCGCTGCGCGGCAGCTACCTGCGCGACCAGGGCGGCACGCGCACCGGCGTCGACCAGGCGCTCGGCGAGGTCACCGCGACGCTGGCCCTGAACTTCCTCAAGGACGCGTCGCTGCGCCTCGAGTACCGCCACGACGTCTCGTCGGACGCCCACGCGTTCGACGGCGAGCGCGACCAGGACACGATCGCCCTGGCCCTCCACTACGCGTTCTGACCTGAGCCGCGAGCCGAGGACGCCATGACCACCGTCACGAAGAAGATCACGCGGCTGGAGGCGCTGCCCCAGCGCCCCAGCCGGCTCGAGGTCGACCGCAGCTACCCCGGCGCGATCTGCGGCGTGTCCCTGATCGCGACCGGGCCGGCCGCCGGGCACGACTTCGAGGTCGACCGGACCACGGTCGAGCAGGTCGCCGCGCACGCTGACGAGCTGCGCGGCCGGTGGACCCACGGCGGCCTCTCCGAGGACGGCCTGGGCCGGCACCTCGGCCGGTGGAGCGACGTGCGCGTGGAGCCGTTCCAGCTCTGCCGCGCCTGCGGCACGGAGCAGGCGGGTCTCGCGTGCGCGACCTGCGCGGCGCAGACCGAGCTGAACCACCGGGCGGTCGGCGACTTCAACTTCGCCCGGAGCGCCTACCAGCTCCGGCCCGACGGGCTCGACGTCCCTGCCCCGATCTACCTCATGAATCGGGCCGAGGAGGACCCGCAGAGCCTGGGGATCTCGGTCGTGGCGCGCTTCGCCTTCGACCGCGCCCCGCGGCCCGAGGGCGAGCAGGGCGAGGGCGCGCGCCTCGCCCGGGTCCCCGCGCGCGGCGACCTTCTGCGCGGCGACTGGGTCGCGGACCCCGCCGCAAACCCGGTCGGCCTCCACGCCGGCACCGGCGCCCCGAGCGAGCTGACCGAGGGCGCCACGCGCGCGCTCGACAAGATCGTGGCCCGCGAGGGCCGAGACAAGGCGAAGGCCCGCGCCCTGGCGTTCCTGGCGCGCTACTTCGGCGACGAGTTCCGAGAGGAGGAAAGTGTCGCCGAGGAGCCGCATCCCCTCACCTCCCCCAGGGCGCGGGCCGACGCCCCTCACGAGCGCATCGCCGAGCTCGAGGCGCGCGTGGCCGAGTACCGCCGCGCCGAGGCGGCGCGGCGGAGCCGCGAGGAGGAGGCCCTCCTGGCCAGGCTCCGCGCCGAGTCGGCGGCGCTGAACGCGCCGATCCCGGCCGCCGACCTGGCCAAGGTCGAGGCGCTCCTCGCCACGGGCGACCTGGAGACGGCCACGACGCTCGGGGAGGCGTTCCTCGCCCGGAGCGAGGCCAGGGCCCAGGTCCCGTTCGAGCGCGGCGGCGTCCACGGCCTGGGCGTGGACCACGACCGCGCCCGCGCGGCGGTCTCGGCCCGCGCGACGTCGCCGCGGAGGTGCTCGGCGGGACGGACGTCGTGCCCCTGGTCGCCGACCTGCGGCTGGGTCCGAAGGGACGCGGCGGCGGCTTCGTGTACGACGCGAACGACACGGCCCGCGACTATCCCCTCCCGCGGCTCGAGACCGCCTTCGTCCTGGCGTTCCTGCGCGGGCTCCACGAGGGCGGCGTCCCTCGCGTCCCGGATCACATCATCGAGGCGGAGCTCACGGCGCACGACTACACCGTCACGAAGGTGTCCAGCGTGCGCTCCCACGTGAACACGAAGCTGGCGGAAGCGTTCGAGGCCTGGGGGTACCTCCCCTACGACGTCTTCACGGCCGGCAACGGGAGCACGACCCTCACGTACCCGAGTCAGGACCAGTTCACGCGCGTCCTGGGCCTCGAGCCCTCTCCTCCGTAGGAGCGGAGTTCGTCGGCCGTTCACGTCTGGCGACCCGGTCGCCGGCAGCCCGGCCCCGACGATCCTGATCACGGGCGAGTGTGGGACGGGCAGGGACGTCCTCGCGCGGTTGATCCCTCGCCTGGCGAACGACAACTTCCGAGCCATTGTTGACGAACATCGGCCGGGCAACCATCCTGGCCGAGGAGCGCTCATGGCCGCCGATCGTCGCAAGCTCGTCGTCCTCGTGGTCGAGGACGACGCCGATCACCGCACGATCACGCAGGAGATCGCGGAAGGTCTGGACCTCGTCGTCGTCGTTGCCCCCGACGGGCTCGAGGCGCAGGAGCGCCTCGTCCTCGGGCCCGCCCCCGACGTGATCGTCCTCGACCTCCTCTTGCCGCGCATGAACGGCTGGGAGCTCCTCGACTGGGTCTCGAAGCGTGGGCTCCTGAGCGTCGTGCCGGTGATCGTCCTCTCCGGCTCTCCCGAGTGCGACGAGGTCCCGCGCCGCTTCCCGACGACGTTCGAGTGCTTGAGGAAGCCCGTCCCCGTCGACATGCTCCGCGCGGCCCTCGAGCGCGCCTGTCGAGAGGCGCGGCCTGATCGTGGATCGAGTCTCGCGGCGCCTTAAGCCGAGAATCTGGTCGAGACTGTGGTGGAGCTTTCTGCCATGGACTGAATCCAAGCCAACTTCGCCACGGCACGAGACCATGACCCGAGGCCACGTGGTGAAGGTTTCTGCCATCGACTGTATCGATGTCATGAACGTGGCCGCTGCCCGCGACAAGCGGAACGCAATCGTCGGCCTTACCCTTGTGGCGAGCGCCGAAGGCTTGCCGCCCATCTCGCGACCAGGTCCCGGCCACGCACACCGCGCGACTTGAAGGACCACGCGTGTATCAACGACGGCCGGCGCTGCTCTTCCGGGTCAGACGGCCTCGTCGCGGCGCATGCGCATGGTGGATCACGGCGAGGTCGCTCGGGAGAGCCGCGCCCGCGCCGCGTTCCTGAGTCCTCACGCGGATCGCGCTGGGAGGCGTTCAGTCGAGCGGCGTGATGGCGAAGGTCGGGGTGGCGTTGCTGTGGCCGGTGGCCTCGGGCACGTGGTAGCTGAAGCGCTGACCCTCGGGGGTCTCGAGGAGCAGCGTGCGCCGGTCGTCGGGCCGCGCGCGCTCGACGCAGTTGTGGCGCGGGCGCGCGGCGCGGCCCCAGGAGTCGTCGCCGACGTAGCTCGGGGCGTCCTTCGGCAGGTCGCGGCGCGGGAAGCGCGCGTAGTCCTCTTCGCGCCACTCCGTGCGGTAGTTCGGCCCGCTCGGGTCGCCGTCGGCGTCCGGCGTCACGAGCTCGCGGAGCTGCGTGATCGCCGCGCGCCACGTGTCGCACAGCACGTTCGGGTCGCGCGAGCTCGGGTGCGGCAGGTAGTGCACGGGCAGTGCGCGTCGACGTGCGCCTGGCCCATGCGGTGAGGGTCCTGCTGGAAGCGGGCCTTGCACTGCGCCGAGCAGAACGGGAACCGCTGTCCGCCCTCGTCCACGAACAGCGTCCCGCCCGCGGCGACCTCCATTCCGCACACCGGGTCCGGCGCGGCGCCTGTGGCAGCGGGCGCGGCGTGGTGACCGCCGTGGTCGTGACCACCATGGTCGTGGCCGTTGGTCGCCGCGGGCTGCGGCCCGGGCGAAGGCTGCTGCTCGCTCGAGGAGCAGCCGATCGACGTGAGGGTCAGCGCGAGGCAGACGACGAAAGCGCGGGTCATGAGAGACCACCTTCGGTGGGTGGGGGCGGAGAGGTCGGCGCCGTCAACGGGGCCTCAGGCGCGAGGGCGTCGGGCAGCGGTCCTGCCGCGAGGCGCCGGCGCAGCTTGGCCTCCTCGACCCAGCAGTAAATGCAGGGGACGATGAACAGCGTGATCACGGACACGGCCATGCCGCCGACCGACGGGAGGGCCATGGGCTGCATCACGTCGGAGCCCCGTCCGGTGGTGAGGAAGATGGGAAGGAGGCCGATCACGGTCGTGACGATCGTCATGAGCGCGGGCCGGACGCGCTTCTCGCCCGCCTCGACCACGATCTCGCGCACCTCATCGATCGAGTGTGGCGTGCGCTGAGTGAACAGATCGTTCAGGTAAGTCCCCATGAGGACTCCGTTGTCCTCTGCGACGCCGAAGAGCGCGATGAACCCCACCCACACGGCCACGCTGAGGTTCACGCTCAACAGGTAGACGAGCAGGAAGCCGCCGGCGGCCGAGACGATGACGCCCAGGAACACCAGGATCGCGACCCACCAGCGGCCGAAGCCCAGGTACAGGAGGACGAAGTCCAGGAGCAGGCACAGCGGGACGAGGAGCGCGAGGCGGCGCGTCGACCGCACCTGGCTCTCGAACTGGCCGGCCCACGTGTAGTAGTAGCCCTTGGGCAGGACCAGCTCGCCGCTGTCGATCTTCGAGCGCAGCAGCCGCTCGGCGTCCTCGACCACGCTGACCTCGTCCCGGTCGCGTGTGTTGAGGGTCACGTAGCCGACCAGCAGCGTGTTCTCGCTCTTGATCTCCTGCGGACCGATCGTGTAGCGGATGTCCGCCACCTGGTTCAGGGGCACGTGCCCGCCGCTCGCCGTGGGCACGAGCACGCGCTCCAGCTCCTCCAGGTTGTCGCGCAGCTCGCGCTGGTAGCGCACGCGGATGGGGTAGCGCTCGCGCCCCTCGACCGATCGGCTCAGGTTGTCGCCTCCGATGGCGATCTCGATCACGTCCTGGACGTCGCGGATGTTCGCCCCGTAGCGGGCGATCCGCTCGCGGTCGATGTGGACCTCCACGTATGGCTTGCCGGTGAGGCGGTCGGCGACGACGTCCGTCGCGCCCGGGACCTGGTTGAGCAGGGCCTCCATCTGCAGCCCGATGCGCTCGATCTCGCGCAGGTCCGCGCCGAAGACCTTCACGCCCATCATGGCTCGGAAGCCGCTCTGGAGCATGACGAGCCGGGTCTGGATCGGCTGCAGCCACGTCGGCAGGACGCCGGGTATGTCTACCTTCCGGCGCAGCTCGTCCAGGATCTCCTGCTTCGTGATCGGCCGCTCCTCGGGGAAGGCCCGGCGGAGCGGCCAGCGCAGCCACCCGGGCCAGCCGGAGTAGAAGCGCTCCTCCCGGACTCGCCGCCATTGCTCCGGCGGCTTGAGCATGACGAGGGTCTCGATCATGCCCACCGGCGCCGGGTCGAGCGCCGTCTCGGCACGGCCGAGCTTGCCCACGACGTGCTGCACCTCGGGGACGGTGCGGATGGCGGCGTCCTGGCGCTGGACCACCTCCAGCGCCGCCGTGAGCGAGCCGGCCGGCACCAGCGACGGCATGTACAGGAGCGAGCCCTCGTCGAGGGGCGGCAAGAACTCGCGCCCCAACCCGGGGAACGTCCGCTCCATGCGCTGCCACCAGCCCCACGACCCGGGCTCCAGCCCTACGCGCTCGAGCGGCCCCCGCATGGCGACGGTCGACCAGCCCAGCCAGATCATGAGCCCGATGAGGATGAGCGCGAGCGGCGCGGAGAGGAACAGCTTCTTGTGGATCAGGACCCAGCGCAGGGCCGGCGTGTAGACGCGCAGGATCCCGCGCGCCACCACGTTCTCCTCCAGGGGGAGCAGCCGCTCGCGGGTGGCGCGGTAGATCACGCCGGCGGTCCCGAGGCCGGCGACAACGGCGATGAGCCAGCCCTGGAGCGGCGGGGCGTCCGCGAACAGGTACGCCCGCCCGGCGAGGCCCAGCCCGAGCATGGCCATGAGGCCACCGACCGCGGCGATCGTCAGGCACCGGCGCCGGCTCCACGTGACGGTCTGGAACAGGTAGTAGCAGAGGACGGGGACGACCGTCACGGCGAGGACGGCCGACGCCGCGATGGCGAACGTCTTGGTGTACGCCAGCGGCTTGAACATCTTGCCCTCCTGCTCGACGAGGGCGAACACGGGCAGGAAGGAGACGACGGTGTTGGAGACGGCCACCAGGATCGCGGTCCCGACCTCCGTGGCGCCGTCCTCCACCCGTTGCCGGTAGGAACGGCCGTCGTTCATGGCCACGTGCCGGTAGATGTTCTCCGTCATGATGATCCCCATGTCGGCGACGTCGCCGATGGCGATGGCGATCCCGGCCAGCGACATGAGGTTTGAGTCCACGCCCAGCCAGTACATGCACATGAACGAGATCCCGACCGCGAGGGGCAGCGTGGGGAGGATCGTGAGCGTGCTGCGGACGTGCAGCAGGAACAGCAGCACGATGAAGCCCGCGACGATCGCCTCCTGGGTCAAGGCCTCGCGGAGGGTGTCCATCGTCTCGTGCACGATGTCGCTGCGGTCGTAGTAAGGAACGACGTGCGCCCTCGAGACCCGCCCGTCGGGCAGGGTCTTCTCGGGGAGTCCGGGCGAGAGCTCCTTCAGCTTCGCCTTCACGCGCTCGAGGACGCGCAGCGGGTTCTCGCCGTAGCGCATGGTCACGATCCCGCCCACCGCCTCAACGCCGGCCTTGTCCAGGGCGCCGCGGCGGAACTCGGGCCCGAGCGAGACGTGGGCCACGTCCTTGACGTAGAGCGGCGTCCCGCCCTCGGCGCGGACCGCTACGTTCTCCAGGTCGCGGACGGACTTGATGAACCCCAGTCCGCGGATGAAGAACTCGACCTGGTTGATCTCGATGACCTTGGCGCCGACATCGATGTTGGAGCGCCGCACCGCTTCGGCGACCTGGTCCAGGGTCACGCGGTGGGCGCGCAGCCGCACCGGGTCGACGTCCACCTGGTACTGCTTCACGTAGCCGCCGATCGAGGCCACCTCCGACACGCCCTCGACCGCCTGGAGCTGGTAGCGCAGGAACCAGTCCTGGATCGATCGCAGCTCGCCCAGGTCGAACCCTTCACCTTCGAGGGTGTAATAGAAGATCCAGCCCAACGCGGTCGCGTCCGGGCCGAGGACCGGCTCGACCCCGGGCGGGAGCCACTGGCGCGCCACGTTCATGCGCTCCAGCACGCGGCTGCGTGCCCAGTAGTAGTCGATCTCGTCCTTGAAGATCACGAAGACCATCGAGAAGCCGAACCCTGAGGCGGAGCGGATGACCTTGACCCCGGGGGTGCCCTCGAGCGCGATCGTGAGCGGGTACGTGACCTGGTCGTCCACGTCCTGAGGGCTGCGTCCGGGCCAGTCGGCGTAGACGATCACCTGCTTCTCGCCGATGTCCGGCACCGCGTCGACCGGGATGTTCGTGAGCGCGTACCAGCCGCCGCCGAGCATGAGGGCGACGGCCACGAACACGAGGAAGGGCTTCCTGATGCAGCCGCGGATCAGCGCGTCGATCACGCTAGTCCCCCTGCCGCTGGTGGCCGCGGTGCTCGTCCGGCGGCGGCGGTGGGCTCGTCGTCGTCGTCGCGGGCGGTGACGGCGGCAGCGGCTCGTGCGCCTCGTGTCCCGGCGGAGGGGCTGGCTCGGCGGGCGGGCCCGGGGCATGGCCGTCGTGCCCGCCGCTGGCCTCAGGGCCTTCGGTGCCCGGCGCGCCCTGTGCGCCCGGCGGAGCCATGCCCGGCAAGCCGCCGTGCCCGGCGTGTCCCCCGCCGACGCCTCCCGCCGGGTAGAGCAGGCTGGGCTTGCCGCTGATCTGCGCCTGCGAGTCGAGCAGGAAGTTCCCGCGCGTGGCCACGCGCTGGCCCGCGGAGAGTCCGCCGAGGACGGGGTAGTGGTCTCCCGCGCGCGGGCCGAGGACCGGCTGGACGAGGCGATACACGCCGGGCTCGTCCTCGACGTACACGACCTGCCGACGACCCGTGGTGAGCACCGCCTCCGCCGGGACCGAGAGCACGGGGCCCGGCTCCCCGCGCTCGCCCGGCACCCTGTCCAGCGCCATGCCGCAGATGCGGCAGGCGCCAGGGCCGTCCTGCACGACGAACGGGTGCATGGGGCAGGCGTACTTGCCCTCGAGCCCGGTCGGGCCCGGCGAGCCGTCCGGCTGCAGCGGCACGCGGAGCAGCGCCTCGACGAACATGCCGGGCTTGAAGTGGCCCTCCGGGTTCTCGAGCATCACGCGCACGCGGACCGTGCGCGTCTCCTCGTTCAGGACCGGCTCGATGAAGCCGACCGCGCCCACGAACGTCCGTCCGGGCTGGCTCTCGAGGCTGAGCTCCACCGGCTGGCCGAAGCGCACCCAGGCCAGCTCGCGCTCGTAGACGTCGATCACGACCCACACGCGCCCGAGGTCCGCGATCGTGTAGAGCCTGTCCCCCGTCGCCACGTACTGACCCGCGCGGATGTCCTTCTCGATGATCGTTCCCGCCATCGGCGAGAAGACGGTCAGGTGCGTCAGCCGCTGGCCGGTGCGAGCGAGCTGCTCGATCTGCGCCTCGGTGATCCCCCACAGGAGCAGGCGCTCCCGCGTCGGTTGGGTCGGCGACGGCTCGCCAGGGCCGGGCGGCCGCTGGTGCTCGAGCTTCAGGTTGAGCAGGAGCTCCTGCTGCGTGGCCAGCAGGTCCGGGCTGTAGATCCACACCAGGTGATCGCCCTCGGCCACCACCGTGCCGGGGAAGTCGGCGAACACTCGGTCGACGCGTCCGTCGACGCGCGCCGTGATGTAGGTCACCACCGTCTCGTCGAGCTGCACCTTGCCGACGGTGCGCAGCTCCTTCCACAGCAGGCGCGACTCGACGGGCGCCGTCTCGACGACGGCGCCGACCGACTCGGTGACAGGCACCAGGTCCATACCGCAGATCGGGCATTGCCCGGGGTGATCCAGGCGGATCTGTGGGTGCATGGAGCAGGTCCACACCTGCGCCGCGGGCTGGCCAGACGCCGGTGCATCCGGTCGCGCGGGCGCGCCGAAGAGCATGGGGAAGATCAGGCAGGCCCCGACGACCACGGCGAGGCCGACGAGCGGCAGGACCTTCTTCCTCCCCGCGAGCTTCTTCCTGATGAAGTCGATCATGTCAGCGCTCCCCTCCCCCGCCAGGCAGGCCTGGCTCACCCACGGCGCGGCGCAGCTCCGCCTCGGCCGTGCTCCGCTCGGCGCGCGTGCGCTCGAGCTCGAGCTGCTGCATGAGGCGCATGCGCTGGGCGTCGATCAGGTCGAGGAAGTCGACCTGCCCGGCGGTGTAGGCCACCTCGGTCACCTGGACGTTCTGCTCGGCCCGCGGGAGCGCGTCGTCGCGCACGATGCGGTGCTGCTCGGTCGCGGCGGCGAGCCGCGAGACCGCCACGCGGACCTCGTCGAGCACGCGGTTTCGCGCCGAGCGCGTCTCGGCCTCGGCGCGACGGACGTTGGCCTCGGCCTCGCGGATCCCCGCCCGGATGCGGCCGATCCAGATCGGGAGCGAGATCCCGGCCGTGAGCTCGACCTCGTCCACGTCCATGCCGAAGTCGCGCACGTAGGCGCCGCCGAAGACGGCGTCAGGAACCCACTCGAGCTCGGACCGCAAGACCATCTCGCGCTCCGCCTCCCAGCGGGCGCGCGAGGCTTCGAGCTCCGGTCGTCGCTGGAACGCCTGCGCGAACAGGGTGGTCAGAGGCCCCGGCGGCGTAGGCTCCGGCAGTGTGCGAACGGGGCCGATCGGCGCATCGGGCGCTCGGTCAAGGAGCACGTTGAGCGCGCTCTGGGCGATCTCGGCGTCACGGGCGTATCCGACGCGCTCGGCGCGTAGCCCGTCCCGCTCGACCTGGGCGCGCAGCACGTCCGACTGGGTGGCCGTGCCCGCAGCGTACTTCGTCTGGGCGATCTCGATGAACCGCGCGAGCAGCTCGACGTTCTCGTCGAGCAGCTCCACCTGGCGCCGCGCGGCGAAGAGCATGGCCAGGCTCGACGCGGCCTGCTCGCGCAGCAGGTTCGCGCGCTCAGCCAGCTCCCAGCGCATGCCGCGCGCCTCGGCCAGGGCGACGCGACCCTCGGCCAGGAGCTTGCCCGGGAACGGGACCTCCTGCATGACCTCGGCCGTGTGCATCTTGAACATGGACGAGTAGCCATAGCGCACCGTCGGGTTCGGCAGCGCGGTGCGCTGCGGCGCGCGCTCGAGGAACGCCACCCAGCGCTCGAGCGCCGCCACGACGTCGGGATTGCGCCGCACGACCAGGTCGCTCACGCGCTCGAGCGTGAGCTCACCCTGGAGCTCCTCCTCGAGCGGCGGGTCGAGCGCCGCGGCGCCAGGCAGCGTGGCCGGGTCGAGCGCCTCTCGCGGCGCGCCCCACCCGAGCGCCTCGCGGAGCTCCGCGGCCTCGCGCTCCTGCGCGGAGTAGTCCGCTCCCGCGCAGCCCGCGAGGAGCACCAGCACGGGGACGAACGGCATGAACGGCCTCACCGCGCCACCTCCTGTCGCGCAGCTTCGGGGTGCAGGCGCTCCCTACGGGCCTTGCGGTACCAAAGGAGGATCACCGGGATGAAGACGTCGATGACCTCGTCGGCGACGAGGATCCCGCCGAGGACCGGCGCGGCCATGGGGCGCATGATCTCGGCGCCCACGCCCTCGGAGAACAGCATGGGCACGAGGCCGAGGATCATGGTCCCCTCGTGACCTTGGCCCAGGTGCTGGAGATGGCGGACTTGAAGTTCATGCGCGCTCCTCGACCCGCGCACCCGCGCGGCTCGGAACCGATTGATGGGGAGGTGGATGCGCGACCGACAGCCGAACGATCAGACACACGGCGATGTAGCCCGTAGGCATGCACGCAGAGCGAGCGTGACGTCCGTGGACATCCGGGGCACACGGCGGCGTGGCCCGTAGGCACGCACGCAGTCCGCGGGCGCACGGTGCGCCCGTAGGCACGCACGCAGAGCGAGCGGTGACGGCGATCGGAAGCGGTGACGAGGAGCGACGACGCGACTATCGACTGCGCGTCAGGTCGGTCCTCGAGGCGCGTCTAGCAACGAATGACGTGGAGCTCGAGATGACGTCGAAGCTTGGAGCGATGAGGTCGCCACGCCGGCCAGGGTTCGTCCCCCGTCTCGCTCGAAGCGGGCGCAAGCCAGCCGCCGAAAGCGGCCGAACTGGCCAGGAGCGCGATGTCGGACGATCGGTCGAGACCGGTGGTCGGGCTGGCGCTCGTGGCCGACTCGGACGGAGAGTGATCGAGGGTCAGGACGGGGCAGCCGCAACCCGCGCCGCGGAGCTCCGGCCCGCTCGCAGGCGCTTCGTCTTCGCCGCCGCAGCAGCTCTCCGACACGGCGACCGGCGCCGGCGCGGACGTGGCGCAGCAACTGTCGGGGGGCGGGAGCGGGGCCACTGCGCTCTCGTGACACGACGCCCCGGTCTCTGACTGCGCGCAGAAGACGCCGTGGACGCCCGAGTCGCACGAGCACAGGTCGATCGTCCCGCCGGCAAACGCCAGCAGGATCGCGAGCACGAAGCACAGCGGTGTCGCGATCCGACCCATGGGCGACGATCCTACCCACCGTGCCGGATTAGCTCAACAACGAGTCCGGCACACGCCCCCAACGCGCAGGTCGCGCTGAACATTCCGCGGCATCCAGTCTTCCCAAGATTCGCCATGACTCTGCTGCGTGTAGGAGTTTGCGAGTCACGTTGGTTGTGGGTGCGAGGCACCAAGTTCATCGACCATACCTTCTGGAAGGGCGCAGGACACTCCAGCTCGCCTGGGAGTTGATGTAGATCATGCGATGGGCGTCATCTGCACTCGCGGCGATGGGGTTGCGGGCCTTCGCCGCCGTTGACGGGGCATCACGGACGAACAGATCGAGGAGATCGCCCGCAACGGCGCTCGGCGATCAGTCACGGCGCTCCATCCTCGGCAGGGTCGGGTCGAGCTGCACGTCGAGCTGACGCTGCAGGAGGTCGAAGTCGACGGCGCGGTCGGCCTGGATGTCGGCGTGGACGCGGCGGTGCCCTCGTCCGAGCCCGCCACCCCCGAGGAGGGCGCGCTCGAGGAGGACCTCGGAGGAGACCAGGTGCCACAGCGAGTGGACGTACTCGAGCCGGGTCTGCAGCCGCTCCTCCCGAGCTCGGACGACCCGGGGCCACGGGAGGCGGAAGATCGCCGCGTACTTCTTCGTGTACTCCACGGCGAGCTCGCGAAGGCGGTAGAGCTGGCTCTCGTAGAGGCGGACGTGGTGCCGCCTGAACGCGATCTCGGCCAGGAGGTGCCGCAGCTGACGCCGCACGTGCGCCTCGAGCGCTTGCAGATCCTTCTTGAACTGGCGCCGTCGGTACTCCATCCGGGCGATCTCGCCCTGGTTCTGATCGAAGATCGGCAGCTCCAGGCGCACCGCCGGGCCGACGAACTGAGGGCCGTTCACCTCGCCCTCGTGCGACACGCCCACCTGAACGAAGTCGAAGATCCGCGCCTGCTCCAGATCGACCGCCCGGTCGGCGCGCTCGACGTTGAAGCGCGCTGCGGCCAGGTCGAGCCGGTTCTCGAAGGCGTAGGCCACCGTCTCCTGGTAGTCCCAGGTGCGCAGCTCGTCGTCGGCCAGCTTCAGCTCGTCCGTCAGGCGCACGTCGGCCTGCTCGGGCGCGAGGTTGAGGACCTCGGCCAAGGCCGCCCGGGCCTGCAGGAGGTCCCGCTCGGCGCGGGCGAGCTGGATCTGGGCCTCGATCGCGCGCGCCTCGGCGTCGTACACCTGGTGATCGTCCGCGAGGCCCGAGTCGTAGCGGACTTTCTCACGCCCCGCGGCGTCCTGGAAGATGTCCAGGCGCTCCGCCTCGATCCTGAGCAGCTCCTGTCGGAACAGGACGTCGTTGTAAGCGAGGACGGCGTCCGCGGCCGTGTCGATGATTTCCGCCTCGACCCGCAGAAGCGTGGCCGCGGCGGTCGCCTGCGCGAACTCGCGACGGATCGGAATGATCCAGGCGTCCGAGAGGAAGAACATGAGCATGCCCTCGAGGCCGGTGCGACCGCTGCTGACGGGGAACTCGGCCTCGTAGAACAGGTTCGGGTTGCTCAGCAGCGTGGCCTGGACGATCCGGGCCTTGGCGACGCCGACCTCCTCGAACGTCCCTTGCAGGCGTCGGTTGTTCAGCACGGCGAGCTGCGCCGACTCGCCGCGACCGAGGCCACCGGCGAGGAGTCCTCGAACGGCGCTGTCGATCACCGCCGCGTCCTCCTGGGTCTGCTCCCAGACCACAGCCTGGGAGGTCCGTTCCGCCACGACCTGCTGGACCTCCTCCCACTCGGGCTGAGGGTCGACCGTGCAGGCGGCGAGGGCGACGGTGACGATGGTCAGGGTCCAGCGCCCGGTCACTTCCCGCCCTCCTGCTGCATGCGCTGCTTGAGCGCCTCGACCCGCGCCTGGTCGGGGTGTCGCCACGGCAACCCGTCCTCGCGCGGGAGCACGTGCAGGTAGGTGAACATGCCGCCGTGAGGCATGAGCCCGCGCGGCATGAACGTCACGTCGTTGACGATGTGGTGAAGCTTGTGGCAGTGGAACCGCCAGATACCGGGGTTCCAGGCCACGAACTCGATGTCCTCGGTGCTCCCTGGCTCGACGCTGACCGTGACGCGCGGCATCTGCGCCGACTCGGGCGTCGGGCCGCCGGTCGTGCCGACGATCCGGAACGTGTAGCCGTGGAGGTGGATCGGGTGGGAGGTCATGCTCAGGTTGCCCTGCCGGATGCGCACCCGGTCTCCCTGCCGCACGGTCATGACCTCGATGCTCGGGGCCACCTTGGCGTTGAACGTGATCCAGTTGAAGGGGCCGCCCCAGATGTCGGGGTGCGGGTTGTTGGGCCTGAGCCTCCACTCCTGGTGCAGGATGATGAAGTCCTTGTCGACCGTGCTCCTCGGCTCGAGCGGGTGGATGACCAGCATGCCGCCGAGGCCCATGAAGTCCTGCTTCACTACGTTGAAGCCGCTGTGATACAGCAGCGTGCCCGTCTGGTAGAAGGTGAACTCGTACTCGTGCGTCTCGCCCGGCATGACCGGCGGGTGCACCTCGGGCGACGGGCCGTCCTGGCTGTTCGGGATCTCGGCCCCGTGCCAGTGGATCGACGTGGGCTCGGGCAGCTCGTTCTTGAGCACGATCCGCACGCGGTCGCCCTGCGTCACCTCGATCGTGGGCCCCGGGACGGAGCCGTTGTAGCCCCAGGCCAGCATGTACCGCGGCACCTGGTCGTGCGTGATCCACTTGCCGGCCCCGCCGACGATGTTCCGCTCGATCTGCGGGAGCTTCAGGTGCGACGCGTCGCCGTCGGTCAGCTCTCGCCAGACGGGCTGGGCGATGAGGTGGAACACCTTCACGTCACCGTCTAGCTCGTACCCCAATGGGGGCACGTTGAGGGTGTGCACCCGGCCCATCTGCGCGCCCATGAGCGGCGGCGGCGGCGAGTAGATGCGGCCCGGCTCGTAGCGCGGGAAGGCGATCTCGCTGATCGGCATCTGCCGGAGCAATTGCTGCTGTTCGATCGTCCGCCCGGCCATCTCCTCCGGCGCACCAGGGACGCGCCAGGCCGGGGGGGTGGCCAGCGGCGCGCCATCGACCCCCGGCGGTCGCATGAGCTCTTCCGGGAACTGCACCCCTTCCTGGGCGCGGGCGCGGCGCGCGCTGCCTCCGAGCAGCGACGCCCCGACGGCGCCGAACAGGAAACCTCGACGTGAGAGGGCCATGGTTCCTCCGGGACGACGCGACCCAGGCCGCACGGAATGTGCCACCGCTGTCCCCGCGAAGGCCCCGGACCAGCCGGCGCTCTCCTTTCGAGTCGATGGGGAATCTCGAGGAGGCCGCGTCCTTCTCCTACCCGGCGCGGGTCGATGTTTGTGGAGAGTTACTGGCGGAGAGCTTCTCGGGAGCGGGGCGATCGTGGCGCGAGCGCTGGCCCACGCCTCGCGAGGGGGTGTCCGGAGGCTCCTCCCATGCAGACCCTCTTCACCCGAGCCGGACTGCCCCTCGTCGTCGTGTGGTCTCTCGCGCTCGCCGGCGCGCGCGGGCAGGAGCCGCCGCGACCGGGTCCCGAACCCGGGTCCGCACGCGACCCGCTCGGCGCGCATCGGCTCGCCGGTCAGCCCGGGGAGGTGATCCCGCGCTTCACGATGCGCGACCTCGACGGTAACGAGCGCACACTCGAGCAGCAGCTCCGGCGAGGCCGCGTCATCGTGCTCGAGTGGATCGCCCCCACGACCGACGCCTGGCGGCAGCTTCATGAGCCTGGCGGCGCGCTGCGCGAGCTACGCGCCCGCCATGGTGACCAGGTCGCGTGGCTGGCGATCTGTCCGTTCAACGTCGAGGACCCCGGCGCCCGTGAGCCGGTGGCCCCGGGAGACCGGCCCCCGATCTCGGCGCCGGGGTCCGGGCAGCAGGAGTCGTTCTGGGGCGCGGACGACGGGCAGCGCCCGTCGTGGGACCGGGGCCGGGGCGGCCAGGGCGCGACCTGGCCCTGGTTCGAGCAGCCTCCGCCGGTGCGGTTCGAGGGGCCGACCGCGTCCATGACTCGCGAGGAGGTGCTCCCGGTGTGCCGCGAGGCGGCCGCCGTCCTCGGGCCCGACGTCCCCGTCCTCCTGGACGCGAGCGGTGCGTTCAGCGGCCGCATGGGCGTGGCGCGCTCACCGCACCTCGTCGTGGTCGGCCGCGACGGGCGCCTCGTACGGTCGATCTCGCTCGCTCGCGCGGGCGAGCTGTCCGCCGTGCTGGAGCGGCTGACGGGCTCGCCCGATCGCGCGCCGGCTTCGACCCGCGAAGGAGGTTCACGGTGACCAAGTCCGTCCTGCTGCGCGGGTCCACCCTCGCGGTGCTCGCCGCGTCGCTCGCGGGGTGCGCGGAGACCGTGCAGGTCCGGCCGGTCCTGAGCGGGCCGCCTCGTCCGACCGCTGGCACCCGCGAGGTTGCACCGGTCGCCTCCGACGTGGTGGTCCTGACCACCGGCGCCGACGCCCCGCGGTTCCGGCTGCCGGACCTCGTGGGCCAGGAGCGGAGCCTCGACGAGCTCCTCGCCAGCGGCCACGTCGTGGTGCTCGAGTGGGTCGACCCGACGAGCCGCGCCTGGCGCGATCAGCACCGGCGCCGCGGCGACCTCCACCGCGCCTTCCAGCGCTTCGACCCTCGCGGGGTTGGTTGGGTCGGGATCTGCTCATTCGATCCTCGGGCCGACGGCGCCGGCGGTCGCGTCGACGGGGACCGGCTCGACGTCGACGTGGGGCGGCCGGGGCCGCTACATCCCCGCCAAGGCTCGCGCGTCGGCCGGCTCGAGCCTCCCGGCCGCGGCACGGTCGAGCCGAGGACCCGCGCGCTCCTGCCCTTCAGCGAGGTCGAGGCGCGCCGCCGCTGCCGGGCCGCGACCAACGAGCTGGGGCTACGCTTCCCGATCCTCCTCGACCGCAGTGGCGAGGTGGCTCGTGCCTACGGCGTCCGGAGGGCGCCGCACGTCGTGGCCATCGACAGGCAAGGGCGCGTCGTGTTCCAGGGGAGGCCGGAGCCGGTCAAACCGCCGCCTCCGACGCCGCTCACGCGCGCGCTGTCTTCGCTGCTCGGGGGCGACGGCCCTGGCCCCACGAGCATCCCGCCCGGGACGCCCTCGCCCCACCCGACGATCCCCGCGCCGCCGATGCCCGTGGAGGACAGCCCCGACGACGAGATCGAGGAGAAGTTCGTGGGAGAGGAGGAGCCGGAGGAGAGCGACCCGTACGACGACTACGACATCGAGGAGACCTACCTCGACGAGGAGGACCCGTGAGGGCTCCCGGCGCCGAGGCCCGAGGCGTCTTCGCGATCGCGCTCGGGACGTGAAGCAACGTGACCCTCGTCTTCCCGTGCCTACCGGTCACCGGCCCTCGAGCCGCAGCGCTGCTCGGATCAGCGCCAGATGCGAGTAAGCCTGTGGGAAGTTTCCAAGCAGGCGCCCGGAGCTCGCGTCGATCTCCTCCGCCAGGAGTCCCACGTCGTTGGCGCACCCGAGCACCCGTTCGAACAGAGCAGCCGCCTCATCGCGACGACCCTGCAGCGCGAGCGCCTGCACGAGCCAGAACGAGCAGATCGTGAACGCACCCTCCCCGCCCGGCAGCCCGTCGGAGGCCGTGTACCGTCGGACGAGTCCTTGCGAGGTGAGCTCGCGCTGGACTCGCTCGACCGTGGAGACGACGCGAGGATCGTCTGCAGGCAGGAACCCGACGAGGGACATGTTGAGGGCCGCTGCGTCGAGCACCTCGCTGCCGAACGCCTGCGTGAAGCTGCCCAGGCGAGCGTTGAAGCCGTCCCTCAGGATCGCGTCCCCGACCTCCGTGCGGGCGGCGGTCCAGCGCGCGAGGTCGCCCGCGAGCCAGCCGCGCTCGGCCAGGCGCAGCGCGCGATCGAGGGCCACCCAGCACATGAGCTTCGAGTGGACGAAGTGACGGGGGGCACCCCGCACCTCCCAGATCCCGCGGTCCGGCTCGCGCCAGCGCGCCGCAGCGTCATCCGCGAGTCGCGCCAGCAGGGGCGCGATCGACGTGTGAGGCTCCGCCATCCGGACCTGGCACACCCAGGCCGCGTCCAGGACATGCCCGTTCACGTCGAGCTGCTCCTGGTCGAACGCGGCGTTGCCGATCCGCACCGGGCGCGAGCCGCGGTAGCCGTCGAGATGAAGCAGGAGCTCCTCACGGGGCACGTCGCTCCCGTCGAGCTCGTACATGATCCGGACCGGACCACGGCAGCCGAGGCACGAGCTCTCCAACCAGCGCCAGAACGCCATGGCCTCTCCATGCAGGCCGAGTGACATGAGCGCGTCGAGCACGAGCGCGGCGTCGCGCAGCCAGGTGTAGCGGTAGTCCCAGTTCCGCGCGCCTCCGAGCTCCTCGGGCAGCGAGGTCGTGGGCGCCGCGACCAAGGCCCCCGTGGCCTCGTGCGCGAGGAGCTTGAGGACGAGCGCGCTGCGCAAGACGAGGTCCCGGTGCGGCCCGCCGTACTCGATGCGAGAGCACCAGGTCCGCCAGCGGTCTTCCTCCGCATCGATCGCGTCGAGCGCCTCGGCGGCCGAGGCGGCGAGGTCCGGGTCCGTGGCGGCCGCATGGGTCAGAACGAGCGCCTCCTGCCGACCGGCGCGGACACGCAGCGCCCCGCGCGCTCCCGCGATGTCATCCAGGCACAACGCCGCTGGCGTGTGGAGGACGAGCCGCTCGTCGTTGCCGGCGGCGACGACGACCCCCTCGTCGAGCCGCGTCCACACCGTCGGGTGCCGGGCGAAGTCGAACGTGGGGCGGAACACGATATGGAGCTCGACCTCGCCCGAGATCCCGCGCAGCGCTCTGACGATCCGCGGCCGACCACCCTGCACCAGAGCGTCGGTCACGCAGACGCGGCCGTTGGCGGTCTCGAACGTCGTCTCGAGCACGTGCGTACCGGGGCGATACCGTCGCGTGGACGTCCAGCGCGCCGTCGGCGCGACCTGGAACGAGCCGCCTTGGCGCGCGTCGAGCAGGCGGCAGAACACCGCCGGCGCGTCGAAGCGGGGGAAGCAGGCCCAATCGATCGACCCGTCCCGACCGACGAGGGCCACGGTCCGACCGTCGCCGATCACCGCGTAGTCAGCGATGTCGAGGTAGCCGGCTTCGTCGCGCACCACGCCTCCTGGCAGAGCGCACGCAGCAGGCGGACCGCGCGAAGGGGCCACGGCTGGAGCGCGTCCGCAGCGCGCGTGTGGTCATGAGTGTCCCCGCCGCGACCTCCACGTCCCGTGCAGCGGGGATCCGAACGCGCGCCCCGCTGGCGCCGGACTTGCAACGGGATTCCGCGACGTCCCGTGCCCCACGCAATGGAGAGAACAATGGACGCCACTCACGAGCCCGGGCACGCGGAGGACCACGCCTCGAAAGCACCTCCCATGGTGCTCATGGCGACCGAGCACTACGCGGGCTACCGGTGGGTGCAGGCGCCGGTCTCGGCGCTGGCGCTCTGGCTGATCGCGAGCCCGTTCACCCTGGGGACCGAGAGCCGCGCGATCGCGCTCAGCGACACGATCAGCGGCGTCGTCGCGCTCGGGTTGTCGATCGTCGCCCTCGGGCGGCGGCGCGGGCTCGCGTCCTGGCTGATCGGCCTGGTCGGGCTGTGGCTCCTGTTCGCGCCGCTGCTGTTCTGGGCGCCGGACGCCGCGGCGTACGCGAACGACACGCTCGTGGGCGCGCTGCTGATCGCCTTCGCGTTCCTGATACCGATGGCGATGGAGATGCGCGGGCCCGAGGTCCCACCCGGGTGGTCCTACAACCCGTCGGCCTGGTCGCAGCGCGCGCCGATCATCGGGCTGGCCTTCGTGAGCTTCCTCGTCGCTTATCACATGGCGGCCTATCAGCTCGGCCACGTCCGATCGGTCGTCGAGCCGTTCTTCGTCGACGGGACCGCGCGCGTCCTGACGTCGGACGTCTCGCGCGCGTTCCCCGTCTCCGACGCCGGCCTGGGCGCCATGACCTACCTGCTCGAGGTCCTGATGGGCTTCATGGGCGATCGCCGCCGCTGGCGGACCATGCCCTGGATGGTCGCCGTGTTCGGGATCGTGGTGGTGCCCCTCGGGATCGTCAGCATCGTGCTCGTCATGATGCAGCCCATGGTGGTCGGCGAGTGGTGCTCACCCTGCCTGTTCACCGCCGCCCTGATGCTCCTCATGATCCCGCTCTCGCTCGACGAGGTCGTGGCCATGATCCAGTTCGTCGCACGGAAGCGGCGCGAAGGACATTCGCTGTGGCGCGTGTTCTGGCTGGGCGGCGACCTGCCTGACGATACGCCCAGGGCCGAGCCGGTCCGTCCGGAGACCTGGCGTCCTTCGGGCATGCTCTGGGGGTTCACGAGCAGCTGGACGCTCTGGCTCACGGCGGCGCTGGGTGTGTGGCTCATGGCCGCTCCCGACGCGCTCGGGATCCCCAGGCAGTCCGCTGCCGGCGACAGCGATCACCTCGTCGGCGCCCTGATCGTCGTCGTGGCGGTGATCTCCCTCGCCGAGGTCGCGCGCCCCGCGCGGTTCCTGCTCGTGCCTCTCGGGGCCTGGCTGGTGGTCGCGTCCTGGCTCCTCCCGGGCGGGACGGCCTTGACGGCCGCGAACAGCGCGGCCGTGGGCCTGGTGGTGGCGCTGCTCGGGCTCCCGCTCGGCCGGCTGCGCGATCACTACGGCAGCTTCGATCGGTGGGTCGCGTGGAGCCCGCGCGAGGGAGCGCACCCGGCGCTGTCACGTCAATAGACGAGGACGAACAGACCGTCTCCGTCCACGAAGCCGGCAGGGCGCGACATGCCCGCGGCGGGGAGGGCGCCCTCGCCGAGGGCCGTCCCGCGCTCGTCGCGCACCGCCCACTTCACCCCATCACCGTCGACCCAGGCGAGGAGCGTCGCGCCGTCAGGCCGCTGCAGCGCGAGCGGGAACTTGCCGCGCGGCGCGCCGGGCCGCTCGGGCGCGCGGAGTCGCCCGTCGAAGTGGCTGAAGCCGATCTTCCCGTCGACGGTGTGGGCGACGAGCAGGTGGTCCTTGCCCTGGCCGATCCGCGGGCCGTCCATGGGGCAGCCGCGGAACTGCCACTCGTCCTGCGTCACGCGCGCGACCCTGAAGCGGCGGTGCTTCCCGTCGCCGCGGAGCAAGAAGACGTCGCGGACGCCGCCACGCGCGCCCCGGAACGCGACGACGAAGCGGCCGTCCGCGTCCACCGCGGCCGAGAGGTGGCAGCAGGCGCACGCGCCGCCGTCGTAGTCGTGCGCGACCGGACCGGCCTCGTCGAACGTCTGGCCGCCGTCCTTCGAGAGGCGCCCGAAGATCGAGAGGCCCGTGGGGCTGTTCCGCGGCTCGCCGGTCCTTCCGTCGAGCCACAGGATCAGGACGTGCTCGCCGTGCGCGGCCACGGTGGCGCCTTCAGCCGCGGTCGCGCCTTCGTAGCGCAGATCGCGCGCCCGCTCGAAAGCGTCCGCGCCGGGCAGGAGGCGCGCGTAGTTGACGCCCAGGAGTCGATCCGGAGACCAGACCACGTGGACCGTCCCGTCGGCGGTGACGGCGAGCCGTGGCCCACGCTCCATCGCCGAGAAGACCGTCCCCGGCGGGTCGTTCACGCGGGTCGGCTCGCCGAAGGTGAGACCACCGTCCTCGGAACGCTGATGGAAGGCGTCGCGGCCCTTGCCGTAGACGAGGTGCACCACCTTCTCGCGAACGACGACGTCCGGCGACGCAGCGCCCTCGGGCAGGCTGTGCCGGCGGACGAGGTCCTCGGCGCGCGCGACCGACGTCGTGAGCGCGCCGAGGACCGTGAGCAGAGCGACGACGGAGCGGTCCATGGAGAGAGCCCTCGCGGTCGCGATTGGACTCCCGCCCAGCGCCGCCGTCCAGGAGTTCTCTACAGGACGGCGCGCCGGAGGCGAAGGGCGTTTCCGATCACCGACACGGAGCTCAGGCTCATGGCCGCGCTGGCGAGCATCGGGCTCAGCAGCAGGCCGAAGAACGGGTAGAGCAGGCCCGCCGCGACCGGGACCGCGAGCAGGTTGTAGCCGAACGCGAGCACGAGGTTCTGGCGGAT
Source organism: Planctomycetota bacterium (assembly GCA_019636275.1). Classification (GTDB taxonomy): domain Bacteria; phylum Planctomycetota; class J058; order J058; family J058; genus JAMLIC01. The sequence continues at coordinate 53,858 of JAHBXY010000002.1, forward strand.
GTTCCGCATCGTGGATTGGCTCAGCCGCCGGGCGCGAGCGATCCCGCGCAGGTCTCCCTTCACGAGGGTGATCGCGGCGCTCTCGACCGCGACGTCGGTGCCGGTCCCCATGGCGATCCCCACGTCGGCGGCCGCGAGGGCCGGAGCGTCGTTCACGCCGTCGCCGGCCATGGCGACCAAGCGGCCCTGGCGGCGCAGGTCCTCGACGACGCTGGCCTTGTCCTCCGGGCGGACCTCCGCGTGGACCTCGTCGAGGCCCAGCTCGCGCGCGACGGCCTCGGCCGTCGCACGAGCGTCGCCGGTGAGCATGACCACCCGCACGCCTGCCTGCCGGAGCATCGCGAGCGCCTCGGGGGTGGTGGCCTTGATCGGGTCCGCCACGCCGAGGAGGCCGAGCACGGCCCCGTCAGCGACGACGTACACCACCGTCTGCCCGGCGCCGCGGAGCTCCTCGGCCCGGCGCGCGAGCTCGCCCGGCGCGACGCCGAGGGCGTCGAGGAGGGCGGCGTTGCCGAGCGCGACGGCGCGGCCGTTCACCCGGCCCGTCACGCCCCGGCCCGGGAGTGAGTCGAACTGCTCGGCTGCGGGGACGGCGAGGCTTCGCTCGCGAGCGGCAGCGAGCACGGCAGCCGCGAGGGGGTGCTCGCTCGAACGCTCGAGGGCCGCCGCGAGTGTGAGGAGCTCGCGCTCGTCATGTCCCGGCGCGGGGACGAGCGACGCCACGCGAGGCTTGCCTTCGGTCAGCGTGCCCGTCTTGTCGACGAGCACCGTGTCGACCCCGCCGAGCTGCTCGAGCGCGCGGGCGTCCTTGACGAGGATCCCGGCCAGGGCGCCGCGGCCGGTCGCGACCATGATGCTCATGGGCGTCGCCAGGCCGAGCGCGCAGGGGCAGGCGATCACGAGCACCGCGACGGCGGCGATCAGCGCGCTCGCCAGGCGCGGCTCGGGCCCGATCGACCACCACACCCCGAAGGTCAGCAGCGCGATGACGATCACCGCGGGGACGAACCACGCCGACACCTTGTCCACGAGGCGCTGGATGGGCGCGCGGCTGCGCTGCGCCTCACCGACGCGGCGGACGATCTCCGACAGGACCGTCTCCGCCCCGACGCGCTCGGCGCGCATGAGCACGGAGCCCGTGCCGTTGACGGTGCCGCCGATCACCTGGTCGCCGGTCTGCTTCTCGACCGGGATCGGCTCGCCCGTGAGCATGGACTCGTCGACGGTGCTGTGGCCCTCGACGACGCGGCCGTCGACCGGGACCTTCTCGCCGGGCCGGATCCTCAGCACGTCCCCGTGCATGACCTGATCCAGGGGCACGTCCTCCTCATGGCCGCTGGCCTCGACCCGGCGCGCGGTCTTCGGCGCGAGGCCGAGCAGCGCGCGGATCGCGCCGCTGGTGCGGCTGCGGGCGCGCAGCTCGATCACCTGCCCGAGGAGCACGAGGGTCGTGATCACCGCCGCGGCCTCGAAGTAGATCGCCACCGCCGCGCCGTGCGCCCGCGCAGAGGCCGGGAACAGCTGCGGCCAGACGGTCGCGACGAGGCTGTAGAGGTAAGCCGTCCCGGTGCCGAGCGCGATCAGGGTGAACATGTTCAGGCTCTTGTTCACGAGCGAGGCCCAGCCGCGCTGGAAGAACGGCCAGCCACCCCACAGGACCACCGGGGTCGCGAACGCGAGCTGGATCCAGCCGATCGCGCGCTCTCCGAGGGCGTGCTGCACTGGCATGCCCGGTAGCATCTCCGACATGGCCAGCACGAACACGGGGAGCGTCAGGATCAGGCTCACCCAGAACCGGCGGCTCATGTCCCGCAGCTCGCTGTCGTCCTCGACGCCCGTCAGCGTGCGTGGCTCGAGGGCCATGCCGCAGATCGGGCAGGACCCGGGCTCGGAGCGGACGACCTCCGGGTGCATCGGGCACGTGTAGTCGACCGCGGCGCCCGGAGCGGCCGGCTGCGTCGCCTTGACGGGGTCGTGTTCCCCGTGGCCGTCGGCGTCGCGTCTCGCGTACTGGTCGGGGTTCGCCTTGAACTTCGTCAGGCAATGGGTGCTGCAGAAGGCGTACGTGGTGCCGTCGTGCTCGAGCGTTCCGGCGGCGTCGGCGGGTTCGACGGACATGCCGCACACAGGGTCCAGAGCGGCCTGCGAGGCGGGGGCGCCGGCGTCGCTGTCGCGGTGGCAGCACGCGTGCTCCTGTCCGTGCGCCGTCGTCGGATGAGCGGGATTCGAGTTCTGGGTCACGGTGTCTCCTTCGATCCCGCTGACGCACCCCCCCGTTCACCATTACACCCGCGGTCGAACGAGCCTGATCCATGACCGGTCGTGCCTCGTCCAACTCCTTGGAGCACCACGAGGAGACCCTTACCGATCGTCTCGCTCCCAGGTTTGGGATTCACTCGATCGGGTCTGCGACCGACGGTCCCGGGAGAGCCTCCCGGGACCGTCCAGAGTCAGTGACCGCCGTGGCCGCCACCGCCGTGGCCGCCACCGCCATGGCCGTGGCCCGGCGCTCCGTGACCCGCTGCCTGCCCGTCGGTGCGCTTCTCGAGCGCCATCTTGCAGACCGTGCACTTCGCCCGCGGATCACGCGAGGTGACCTGCGGGTGCATCGGGCAAGCGTAGATGAACGGCGCCGCCACCAGGTCCATCTTGCACTTGGCGCACTTCCCCGCCGCGGCCTGCGGCGGCACGCAGTTCATCGGGCACGCGTGCTCGACCAGGCGGGCCAGGCGGAACGGCACCTCGATCGAGACCTCGCCCTCGGCGCCGGGCACCTTCGTCAGACGTACGGTCCCGGTCGCGCTCCCCTCGGCCACCCCGGCCAGATCCGCGCGTCCCTGCAGGTGCTTCGGTGCGCGATCGCGCGAGGGCTTCAGTTCGATCGCAACTGGCTCACGGCCACCCTCCTGAAAGGTGAGCTGGATCGTCCCCTCGGACTCCTTCAGATCGACGGGCCTCTGGTCGGCTCCGACCGCGAACACGTGCACACCTTCTCTGTCGAACGCGACCTCGACCTTGATCGGCCCCGCCTCTCGAACGAGCCCGCCGTGCGGGCCGACGACCTCAGCCTGTTGGGGCGCGGGTGGTGCCTGGGCGGCAGCCGCGTCCAAGCCGACGAACATGCAGCTCGCCAGCGCCATTCCAATCATTGACATCTTCATGTTCAACTCTCTTTCACTTGACGTTGATTCGTTGATCGTGTCTCAGGCGCCGCGCGGACACGGCTCGAACGCGCCCGTGCAATGGCTGCAGTCGCAGTCCTCCATGGTCGTTTTGCACGCGCAGTGCTCGTCGAAGTACGCCTGACCATTCGCGCGGGGATTCTGCAGGAAGCGCGCCTTGCAGCCTTCGGCGCAGAAGGGGAAGCGCTGGCCGCCCTCGTCGACGGAGAGCGTCCAGCTCGGCGAGACTTCATGCCGCACATGGGATCGTGGGCGATCGCGACGGCCGCGTGGCCATGCTCGCCTGCGCCGTGATCGTGCGTGCGGTTGGCCGGGTGGTCGGGTGGGAGCGCCTGTCGCTCCGCCACACAGCCGGCGAGCCCGAAGCTCGTGAGCAGGATCAGGCTCCGCAGGATCACGGCGCACCTCCCACGATCGTGGAGTCGCCCACCGCGCGCCGGAGCTCGGCCTCGGCGATCGATCGTTCGCCGCGCGTCCGCTCGAGCTCGAGCTGCTGGCTGAGCAGCATGCGGCGCGCGTCGATCAAGGCCAGGAAGTCGAGCTGGCCGCTCACGTAGGCGGTCTCCGAGACCTCCACGTTCTGCCGCGCACGCGGCAGGGCCTGGTCGCGGACGATCCGGTGCTGCTCGCTGGCGGCATGGAGGCGGCTGGCCGCCGCGCGGACCTCGTCCAGCACCCGGTTCCGCGCCGCTCGCGTCTCGGCCTCGGCGCGGCGCACGTTGGCCTCGGACTCCCGGACGCCGGCGCGGATCCGACCCCACCAGATGGGCAGCGAGATGCCGCCCGTGAGCTCGATCTCGTTCTCGTCCTCGCCGAAGTCCCGCACGTAGGCACCTCCGAACACGACGTCGGGGACCCACTCGAGCTCGGCGCGCGAGAGCATCTCTCGCTCGGCCTCCCACCGCGAGCGGAAGGCGGCCAGCTCGGGGCGAAGACGGAACGCGCGCTCGAACAGGACGGAGAGCGCCTCGGGGGTCGCCGGCTCCGGGAGCGGGGCGACCGGGCCGAGCGGCGCGTCGGGCGCGCGGTCGAGCAGGACGTTCAGCGCGCTCGCGGCGAGCTCGACGTCGCGCACGAACCCGGCGCGCTCGGCCCGGAGCCCGTCGCGCTCCACCTCGGCGCGCAGGACGTCCGACTGCGTGGCCTGACCCGCCGCGTAGCGCGTCCGAGCGATCTCGATGAACCGCTCCAGGAGCCCGAGGTTCTCGTCCGCGAGCTGCACCTCGCGGCGCGCGACGTGGAGCACGGCCAGGCTGCGGGCCGCCTGCTCCCGGAGCTGGTTCGTGCGCTCGGCGAGCTCGGCCCGCATCCCGCGCGCCTCGGCCAGCGCGGCCCGACCCTCTGCGAGCAGCTTCTCCGGGAAGGGCACCTCCTGCATGAGCTCGACCGTGTGCATCTTGAACATGGACGAGTAGCCATATCGCAGCCACGGGTCCGGCAGGGCGGTCCGCTGCGGCGCGCGCTCGAGGAACGCCACCCAGCGCTCGAAGGCAGCCACGACGTTCGGGTTGCGGCGCACGACCTCGTCGGTGACGCGGTCGATGGTGAGCTCGCCCTCCAGGTGGAGGGGTGGCTGGCTACCCTCGGCGAGCGAGAGGTCCGCCGGGTCGAACGGGTCGCGCGGCGCGCCCCAGCCCAGCGCGTCGCGGAGTTCGTCCGCCTCGCGCCGCTGCTCGGAGTACGACGCGCTGGTGCAGCCCGCGACGCCGAGCAGAGCGATCGAGAATAGCCCGGGGGTCCTCACGTCGTCACCTCCTCGGGGAGCTCTGCTGCCTCGGGGTGGAGCTTCTCCCAGCGGCCCTTCCGGTACCAGTAGAAGATCACCGGGATGAAGATGTCGATCACCTCGTCCGCGACGAGGATCCCGCCGAGGACCGGCGCGGCCATGGGTCGCATGATCTCGGCCCCCACGCCCTCGGAGAACAGCATGGGCACGAGGCCCAGGATCAGCGTCCCCTCCGTCAGCAGCTTGGGACGCAGCCGATGGACCGCGCCCTCCACGACCGCGTCCTTGAGCTGCTGGAGCGAGCCCATGCCCTCGAGCCCGCCACGCCGCTCGACGGCCTCTCGCAGGTAGACCAGCATGATGATCCCGGTCTCCGCGGCGAGGCCGAAGCAGGCGATGTAGCCGACCCACACGGCGACCGAGAAGTTGAAGCCGAAGAGCCACTGGAAGATCACGCCGCCGACGAGCGCGCCGGGGACGGCCAGCATCATGAGCCCGGCGTCGCCGAGGTCCTGGTAGGTCAGGTACAGGATCACGAAGATGAGGAACACGACGAGCGGCACGATCAACGACAGCGTGTTCTTGGCGCGGACCTGGTGCTCGAACTGGCCGCTCCACTCGACGAACATGCCCGCCGGGAGCTTGACCGCGTCCTTGACCGCTCGCTGGGCCTCCTCGACGAAGCCGATAATGTCGCGGTCGCGCACGTTGAGCTGCACGTAGGCGCGCAGCAGGCCGTTCTCGCTCTTGATCATCGACGGACCCTGGAGGACGCGGACCGTCGCCACCTCCGCGAGGGGGATCTGGATCGGCCCGTCGGAGGCGAGCGTCGCGGCGGGGACGGCCATGCCGCCGTCCATGCCGTCGCCGGCGGCCGCCATCGGCGCGCCCCCGCCGCTGACCAGGATCCGCCGGATCTGCTCCTCGTCGGTGCGCAGGTCGCGTGGGTATCGGACGCGCACCGAGAAGCGCTTGCGGCCCTCGATCGTGGTCGTGATCCGCCGACCACCCAGCGCGACCTCGATCGTGTCCTGCACGTCCTGCACCGACACGCCGTAGCGGGCCGCCCGCTCGCGGTCGATGTCGATGTCGATGTAGTTCTCGCCGACGATCTGGTCAGGGAACACGTCGACGGCGCCCGGGATCCCACGCAGCACGTCGGCGACCTGGTTGGAGACGTCCTGGATCTTCTGCAGGTCGTCGCCGAAGACCTTCACGCCGAGCATGGTCCGCACACCCGTTGCGAGCATGTCGACGCGGTTGATGATCGGCTGCGTCCAGATGTTCCCCCAGCCCGGCACCTGGGCGATCGTGTCCAGCTCCTGGACGAGCTCGTCCTTCGTCTTCTGCCGCAGGAGCAAGCTCGAGGGCGCCGCGAAGGTCGCCTCGACGTCGCGGGCCTTGGCGGCCTCGGAGAGGGAGGCCCGCACGACCTCGGGCGCGCGGTCCTCGAGCTCCCAGTCGAGCTGCTTCACCCGCTCGCGCACGAGCTCGTCGCGGCGAGCCTCGAGCGACTCGAGCAGGCCGGCCGTGACGGTCGGGGCCGGGCGGTCCGTGAGGAGGCGCAGGGGCGCGACCACCGCCTCGAACCCGCCGGGCGTGCGCTCGAGGAGCGCCCCCGCGTCGGCGACGCCCGAGGCGTCGAGCGAGCGGACGGCGTCCTGGGCCGCCGCCGAGACGTCCCAGGCGAGCGGATAGCGAGCGAAGAGGGGGCCATACGTCGGCAGGAGCGCGTTCACCGCGCTGTCGATCGCCGCCGCACCGACGTCGCGCTCACCGACGAGGTCCGTCACGAGACCCCGCACGAGCGCCTGGCCGAGCTCCGGCGCGTACTCGTCGAGGCGGCGCTCGGCCAGCTCGCGGAGCGTCGCGTCGAACGTGGTCGCAGCGTCCATGGCGATCGCGTTGGCGTCGTCGTCACGGCCCGGCAGGGCCGCCTTCGCTGCGGCCAGGAAGTGGTCGAAGTCGAGCGCGCGCCGGGGCCAGGTCTCGGTCGGCTGGAGCGTGATGATCGTCTCCACCATGTCGATCGGCGACGGGTCGGTCGGCGTGTCGGCTCGGCCGGCCTTGCCGACGACGGCGCGCACCTCGGGCAGCGTGCGCAGCAGGGCGTCGCGGTTGGTGAGGTCCTCGGCCGCCTCGGTGATGGACGCGCTCGGCACGGTCACCGGCATGTCCATGATCGACCCCTCGTTCAGGGGCGGCATGAACTCGCGGCCGAGCTTGGGCCACAGGTTCAACCCGATGCCGATGAGGATCGCGAAGTTCAGCGCAACCAGCTTCGGGCGCTCGAGGAGGAACAGCAGCACGGGCCGGTAGACGTCGATCACGCTGCGCAGCAGCCAGCTCTCGCGCTCGCCGCGGAGGCGGCCGCGCACGAACGTGGGGATCAGCGCGGGCACGAGCGTCACGGCCAGCAGGGACACGCCGATGAGGGCGAAGGACTTCGTCAGCGCGAGCGGGTGGAACATCTTGCCTTCCATGCCGGTGAGCGCGAACACGGGCAGGAAGGAGACGAGCATGATGACGACGGAGAAGAACAGGGGCCTGCCGACGACCTTGCAGGCCTGCAGCACGATCGGGCGGGTATCGCCCGTGACGGGCTGGTCGCCGAAGTGCTCGTGGAGCCGCGCGTACGCGTTCTCCGTCATGACGATCCCGGCGTCGAGGAGCACGCCGATCGAGATCGCGATCCCGGCGAGCGACATGATGTTCGACGGGACGTCGAGGTAGTACATGAAGATGAACGAGATCAGCACCGCCAGCGGCAGCGTGGCGCAGATCACGAACGAGCTGCGCAGGTGGTAGAGGATCAGGAAGACCATGAGCGAGGCGACGAGCATCTCCTCGATCAAGGTCTTGGTGAGCGTGCCGATGGCGTCCTGGATCAAGGGCGTTCGGTCGTAGAAGGGGACGATTCGCACGCCTTCGGGGAGACCGGCCTGGAGCGTCTCGATGCGCGCCTTGATGCGCTCGGTCACCGCCAGCGGGTTCTCGCCGTAGCGCATGAGCACGACGCCGCCCACGGCCTCGCCGCCGTCCTTCTCGAGCATGGAGCGTCGGGGCTCGGGGCCGAGCTGCACCGCGCCGAGGTGGCGCACGAAGATCGGCACGCCGTCGCGCTCGGCGACGACGATCGACTCGATGTCGCCCTTGCTCTGGATCCAGCCCTCGCCGCGGATCAGGAACTCGGCGCGGTTCTTCTGGAGCACGTTGCCGCCGACCGAGCTGTTGGCGCGGGCCACGGCCGAGAACACCTCGCCGAGCGTCACCCCATAGGCGCGCAGCCGCCCGGGGTCGACGTCGATCTGGTACTCCTGGACGAAGCCGCCGACCGACGAGACGCCCGCGACGCCCGGCACGGCGTTGAGCTGGTAGCGGACGTACCAGTCCTGGAGCGTGCGCAGCGCGCCGGGGTCGAGCCCGCCGCCCTCGACCGTGTACCAGAAGATCTGGCCGAGCGCGGTCGCGTCGGGCGCCATGTAGGGCACGACGCCGGGCGGCAGGAACGTGGCCGAGGTCGCCAGCCGCTCGAGGACGCGCTCGCGCGCGAAGTAGAACTCGACGCCGTCGTCGAAGATGACGTTGATCATCGAGTAGTTGAACTCGGACGTCGAGCGCACCGCCTTCACGCCGGCGAGCCCCTGCAGGTTCACCGACAGGGGGTAGGTGATCTGGTCCTCGACCTCCTGGGGCGAGCGGCCCATCCAGTCGGTGAAGACGATGACCTGGTTCTCGGAGAGGTCCGGGATCGCGTCGACCGGCGTGCGCTGGAGGCAGTAGACGCCCCACAGCGACACGGCCAGCGTGAGCATGAGCACGACGGCGCGGTTCTTGACCGAGAACTCGATGATCGACTCGATCCAGCCGTCCTTCTGCGGCGCGGACGATCCGGCGCTCACTGGCCACCGTCCTTCAGGCCGGCGCCGTCCGTCGAGGAGCTGCCCGGAGTGTTGCTGGCGCCGAAGTAGTTCGACGTCGCGGCCGGGCTGAGCCGCGCCTCGGCGTCGACGAGGAACGCGCCGCGCGTGACCACGCGATCGCCGAGCCGCAGGCCCGAGATCACGGGGTAGAAGTCGCCGGAGCGCGGGCCGAGCTCGACCTGGACCGCGTCGTAGACGCCCTCCTCCGCCTCGCGGTAGACGACCTGCCGTATGCCCGTGTCGATCACGGCGTCGGTCGGCACCACGAGCGGGTTGTTCGGGTCGTCGTCGACCGGGACCTCGCGCGGGATCAGCTTCATGCCGCCGCACGGCGCGCACGTTCCCGGCTCGTCCTGCGTGACCTCCGGGTGCATGGGGCACTCGTAGATCGTGCGGGTCTTCGGCCCGTCGGCCGAGGGGCCGCTCGTGTTGGGAGCCTGCGCAGTCGGGGCCACCCCGCGCGCGGCCGCTGCGTCAGCGAGGATCTTCCGCGCCTCGTCCGCCGGGACGGCCCGCGGAATCAACTCCATCGTCCCGCACTTCGTGCAGATCCCGGGCTGGTCGAGCGTCATGTCCGGGTGACCCGGGCACTCGTAGAGCGTGATCGTCGCGGGGTCCGCGCTCGGCGCCGGAATGGCCTCGCCGCGTGCGGCCGCGGCGTCCGCGAGGATCTTGCGGGCCTCGGCGGCGGGAGCGTCACGCGGGATCAGCTCCATGGTCCCGCACTTCGTGCAGATCCCCGGGTGATCGAGCGTCATGTCCGGGTGCCCTGGACACTCGTAGAGCGTCACGGTCGACGGACCGTTCGACGGCGTCGTGGGCGCTGGTGGCTCCGTCGTGTCGGCGGCCTCCGGGACGAGCTGCGCGCCGCAGAGGCCGCACGCTCCGGGTCCCGCCGCCCGGAACACGCGATCGGGGTGCATCGGGCAGCGACAGGCATACCCCGGGGAGGAGGACTGCCCGGCCGACAGCTCCACGGGCGTCAGGGCCATGCCGCACTTCGGGCAGTCGCCGGGGGTGGTCTGCTCGATCTCGGGGCACGCCGAGCAGCAGCGGTAGACGACAGGGTGCGTCGCGGTCTCGACCTCCCCCGAGGGACCGATCGGCGTGCGCAGCGACGCACGGACGTACATGCCCGGCCGCAGGAGGCGCGCCCCGTTCGGGACGTCGACCCGCACGCCGACGGTGCGCGTGCGCGGATCGATCATCGGATCGATGAACGAGACGAACCCCTCGAACGCGCGACCGGGGTAGGCGCTGGCGCCGATCTCGACCCTCTGACCGAGGTGGACGAACGGCGCCTCATCCTCGAACACGCGCGCGATCATCCACAGGACCGAGAGGTCGGCCACCGTGTACATCGGCGCGCCCTCCTCGACGTAGTCGCCCGCGACCACGCTCTTCGACATGACCGTGCCGGAGATCGGCGAGGGAACGGTCACGTGCACGGCGGGCTCGCCGGCCACGACCATGGCGTCGATCTGCTCCGCGGACAGGCCCCAGAGCAGGAGTCGCTGCCTGGCGGCCGCGAGCATGGGGCCGCCCTGCTTCTGCGCGAGCAGGAGCTCCCGCGAGCTGGTGAACAGGTCCTGGCTGTACACCTTCGCCAGCGGCGCGCCGCGCTCGACCTCGATCCCGGTGAAGTCGACGAACAGCTCGTCGACACGGCCCTTGACGCGCGCGGAGATCCGCGCCAGGCGCCGCTCGTCCACGTCCACGGTCCCGACCGTGTCGATCACCCGCTCGAGCTGGCGGCGCGTGACGAGAGTCGTCGCCACGCCGGCCAACCGCACGCGGTTCGGCGCGAGCTGGACCCGGGCGAGCACTCCCGGGGGCAGCGCCTCGGGCTCTCCCCTCTTCCGCTTCGACAGCGGCATGCCGCAGATCGGGCAGCTCGCCGGCTCTGCCCGGATCACGTTCGGGTGCATCGGGCAGTAGTACTCGTGCTCCGACAGCCCGACCGAGTCCGGCGCGACCGCCGGCTTCGTGAGTCGCTGCAGCCGCACGAGGATCGTGTCCCACGAGGCCACCAGCAGGGCGACGATCACCATGAGCCCGATGAAGCGAAGCCGGACGACGATCACGCGCAGCGCCCACAAGACCTTGCCGGCGACCCCCGTCAGAGACGATCGAATGTTCATGCGTGCTCCCTCGCGCCGCGCGCCTGCGCGCGGCCCGGTGTCTGCTGGAAGACCAGACGACGTGGTCCTGCCCGAGGTCGGCGAACGCGTGGTGGTGCACCTGCGACCGCCCACGCCGCGAGCGGCTGCAGGAGAGGACGCAGGGACCTTCCGGGACTTACAGCCCGGGTCGCGATCCGACGTGAGGACAGGAGGGGTGGGGGAACGTCGGTGCAGGCGCGGATCGACCGCGGCTCACACCGTCCCCTGGGGAGCCATCAACAACGAAGAACGTGGAGCTCGAGATGCCGTCGAAGCGCTGGAGCACGCGGCTCGGTCGCTCGAACTGTCGCCCGGAGCACGCCAGAGGTCGGCGCAATCCACCCATCGAGCACCATCGGGCTCAACGAGAGGCCGAGCTCGGTCGAACGATCGAAGCCGGGACTCGAGCTCGCGGGGGACTCGGACGGGGACTGCTCGAGGACGATCACGGGGCAGCCGCAGCCGGCGGACTTGATCGCCTCGTCCGTCTGGGTCTGCTGAGCGGGCTCGCCACCGGAGCAGCAGCCATGCGCCACTTGCGGCGACGGAGCGCTCACGCTGTGACAGGAGGCCTGAAGGTCGGAGGCGTCGTCTGCGCAGAAGGTGCCATGGGAGGTGGCGTCGCAGGCGCACAGGTCGACGACCCCGCCGGCGAACACCAGCAGGACGGCGAGCACGACGCACAGTGGACGGGAAGCCGGACCCATGGGCGCCGATCCTACCTCGACTTCGATGTTCGACACAACGAGCGTTCGGAGCACCGGTACTTCAACCCCGGCGGCGTTCGAGACATTCCCGAGGCGGGTCCTGGGCTTCCGCTTCATGCAGACGCTTCGCTCCTGGCCTTCCATCAGCTATGACGACGTCCGGCGCGCCAGGGTGCGGGCCGAGGAGGTTGATCATGCGACGTTGGTTGGCGTGGGTCGGGGGGCTCGGGTGCCTCATGCTCGCCCTCGCCTTTCCGTCGACGCAGGGGCCGGTCGCCCGCGCCGTCGCGCAAGACCGCCACGGTGGTTCACACGGCGGGCCTGCGACCGACGTCGGCGCGCTGTTCCGGCAGCAGTGCGCCTCGTGCCACGTGACCCCGGACCCGGGCGTCGCGACCGACCGGGCCTACATCAGGCAGCTCCAGGAAACGGCCTGAAGCGACACTCCGCAGGAGGCCCGTGAGGCGCTCCAGAAGTTCCTGAACGAGCAGACCGACGGCCGGCCCCGCGCCGCCGTCAACCGCGACAAGGCCGAGCCCGGCGAGGGGCTCGTCGAAGTGAAGGCCAACCGCCCGGGCGAGGCGCTCCTCCGCGACGCCAGCGGCACCGTGTGGCGGCTGCCCTGGACGGCCGCGCCGGCGCGCACGTTCGCGCTCCCGACGGGGACCTACGCGTGGGTCACCTATCGACTCGTCGAAGACGTGTGGCACGTGTCCGTCACCGGTCAGCTCGCGACCGTCGAGGTCAAGGCGGACGGGACCGCCCCGCTCGAGGCGCAGGACGTGATCAAGATCCGTCTCCGAGGCTCGGCTCGTCCGGGTGGTGTCCAGGTCGACGCGGGGCTCTCTGGTGCCGCGCGTGGTGGCATGTCGCTCTATCGCGACGGTCGTCGCGTCGCGCTCACGTGCCAGGTCTTCGACGAGTCTGGCGGCGAGCTCGGGAGCGCACCCCTGCGCTATGGGTGAGGCGGCGGTGGTATGGCCTCGGTGAGGCCAACGAAAGCTGACCGTCCTGCCCGGCTCCGGCTCGTGTTGCCCGAGGGCGTCCCGTTCCCGATCGAGGGTGCGGTCGAGGTCGAGATCGGAGCCCCGTCGGCGGGTGGTCACGGCGGCGGTGGTCACGGCGGCGGCGGCCACGGTGGCGGCCATTGAGCTGATCGAGCGACGGAGGACCCGGGCTGACCGGGTCCTGCGCCGCTTCATCGACCCGCGTCAGGATGTCAGGTGCGCGGTTGGGGTACGATCGCTGACGTCATGACGACTCCGCACGCGCACGACCACACGGCGACGCCCGACGTGACCAGGACGCTGGTCGAAAATCACGCCCGCTTCCTCGCGTTCCTCACGCCTCGGCTCGGCTCTCGCGAGGCCGCCGAGGACGTGCTCCAGGCCGCGCTCGTGAAGGGGCTCGAGAAGCAGGACTCGGTCCGCGACGAGGAGAGCACCGTCGCGTGGTTCTTCCGCCTCCTCCGCAACGCGATCACCGATCACTACCGCCGCCGCGGCGCCGAGGACAGAGCGATTCCCCGCGCGGCGGCGGACGCAGAGGCGATCGTCGACGACGAGCCGCTGCGGGCCGAAGTGTGCCGCTGCGTGCACGACCTCGTGCCGCTGCTGAAGCCCGAGTACGCCACCATGGTCCGGCGCGTGGATCTCGAGGGCACTCCGCTCCAGGCGCTCGCGACCGAGCTGGAGATCACGCCGAACAACGCCGCGGTGCGACTGCACCGCGCGCGCGCGGCGCTGAAGAAGCAGCTCGAGGCGTCGTGCGGCACGTGCACCGAGCACGGTTGCCTCGACTGCACGTGCCGCGACTGACGAGTGACCTGTGCGCCTCGCGAGAGGACGGCGCCGGGTGCGGTCGCACCCGGCCCTTGCACCGGGCTACTTCTTCTCGTCGTTGATCGGGCAGCAGCAGGGCGAGATCTCCTCGCCCGTGAGCGGGCAGATGATCGTGTCCGTCTGCTGCGCCGACGTCGTGGGCGCGACCGCGGCCACGGGCTCGGTCGAGACCGGCCGGGTCGCCGCGTAGATCGCAGGTCCGCCCGCAGCGGCCGCCACAGTGAGAGCAACCAGCACCTTCGTCATCATTCAGCCTCCTTCGTCTTCCTGCGCCGAGTGGCGCGCTTGGTCCCTGGCTCGACCGGTGTCGCGCCTTCGAGACGGTTCATGATGGAGCAGGCGGTCGAGGGACCGCTGCCGGAGCAGCCGGCGATCAGCTTCACGAGCCTTCGTTCGAGCGTCCGAAGACCTGCGATCCTCTGCCGGACACGGTCCAGCTTTCCGCGGGCTCGTTCGCGCACTTCCCTGGCTGTCCCAGGTCCGGCGCGAAGAGCGAGGAGATCGACGATCTCCTTCAGCGTGAAGCCCAGCGCCTGCGCCTCCTTCACGAAGCGCAGCCGCTCGGCATCACCGTCGTCGTACTCGCGATAGCCACCCCCGCCGCCGCGAGGGTCCGGCAGCAGCCCGCGGCGCTCGTAGTAGCGCACGGTCTGCACGTTGACCCCGCAGCTGCTGGCCAGCTCTCCGATCTTCACGACGACAGCGTACGCCCTCTACCTAGTTCCTGGCCGAGCACCAGGAAGTCCGCTTCGCAGGCTGGAGTCCTGGCGCCAGGTCGCGCCCATCTGGCCCATCCAAAAACCAAACATCGGAGGTAGAGGAGCGGCTCGCCGTCGGCGGCGAGGTGTATGGAGAGGTTTGGAACGACAACCCCAAGCCCCACACACCGAGGCGAGCCATGCGACGAACGATACCGAAGCAGCGCCGACTGTTCACCCCCCTTGTCGAGGACGCGCTCTCCGAGGAGCTGGTAGAGATCGACGAGCTGATCCGTCTTCACCCCGAGTGGGAGGAGTGGATCCTGGAGGACCTCACGAACAGGAGGCGCGGCCGTGCGCGGCGCGGGCGTGAGGGCATGGGGCCCGATCTGGTGCTGCGGCTCCAGTTCCTCAAGCATCGGCTCGACGTCTCGCTCCGGAAGCTGTCGAAGATCGTCAATGACTCCGTCGGCTTTCGCGAGTTCCTGGGCCTCGGGGTCGAGGACCGTGCGCCGAAGCGCTCGACGATGCAGGACAACCTGGCGAAGGTCCGGCCCGAGACGTGGGGGAAGATCCTCCACTCTCATGTCCAGTCGCAGGAGCTGCGCGAGTTCGAGTCCGGTGACAAGCAGCGCGTCGACGCGACGGTCGTGAAGGCCAACATCCACCCTCCCTCCGACTCGTCGTTGCTCTGGGACGGCGTGCGGACGTTGACCAGGCTCATGAGCCAGGCGCGCCAGCTCTTCCCCGAGGTCGAGTTCGAGGACCGCAGCAAGCAGGCGAAGCGGCTTCAGTCGAAGATCTACTGGGCCCGCCGAAAGGAGCAGCGCCGCCCCGCATACGAGGCTCTGTTGAAGGAGGTGCGCTTCGTCGACACCCAGGCCGAGCGCGTGATCACGTCGCTGGAGACCGTCCGGACTCGCTCGGTGCAGGACGGCGTTCTCCGCGACGCGTTGGCCTCGGAGCTCCGTCGGTACCGCGGCCTCACCGCTCGCGTGATCGACCAGACCGAGCGGCGGGTCGTGCGGGGCGAGACGGTGCCACCCGGCGAGAAGCTGTACTCGATCTTCGAGCCTGAGACGGACATGATCGTCAAGACGAAGAACCGGCCGCCGGAGTTCGGGCACAAGGTCACGTTCACCATGGGCGTGCACTTCGTCCTCGACTGCGTCGTCGAGCGTGGGAACCCGGCGGACGTGACCCTCGCCGTGCGCCAGGTCGAGCGCCAGACGGCGCTCCGCGGGAAGGCTCCCGAGCAGGTGGCCTTCGACGGGGGCTACGCGTCAGCGGCGAACCTGGAAGCGATCAAGGCGCTTGGCGCCGAGCGCTGCGCGTTCAGCAAGGGCCGCGGCCTCACGCCCGTCGACATGGCAGGTAGCCGACGAACGTTCGGCCGTCTGCGCAACTTCCGCGCAGGCATCGAGGGAAAGATCTCCTGGTTGAAGCGCGACTTCGGTCTCGGCCGGTGCACATGGAAGAGCTGGCCTCGGTTCAGCTCGTACGTGTGGTCGGCTTGCTTCGCCGCGAACCTGAGCAAGCTCGCTCGGTTGAGGCTGAGCGCGACGGCAGCGCCAGCCAAGCGCGCCGCGTAGCCCATCGTCGCAGATCCGCCTCGCAGGCCCCCTTCCTGGGAGAGAGTGCGTACTCGTAGCCGCGACAACGAACGGAAGCGCCTCGAATACGGCTCAGCAGGCCGAGGAACTGTCTGCGAGCGCGCCGGCACACTCCAGCGGCCGGGTGGTCGCCGGCCTGGAGGCCGCGCCCCAGGCCGATTTCGGCCAGGAACTACCTAGGTACCGAGTCAAGGCTCGAGTCGTGCGCGCACCAGCCCCTTGCCTCCACGACCGGCCTTCAAGTAGCTTAGCCACTAAGCGAGTTGCTGAGCTTCATGAAGCGCGATGCCACGAGCGTTCAGGCGTTGTCCGAGGAGATCGTGGGGCGCCTCGTGCGCCGGCACAGCACCGCCGCCGTTCTGTTTCACCACGCCCTGGCAGAGCGCCTGGGACTCGGGCCGACGGACCACAAGTGCCTCGACCTGGTCCGCGAGCGCGGTGGAATGACCGGCGCCGAACTGGCCGCCATCACCGGCCTCACCAGTGGCGCGATCACCGGCGTGGTCGCTCGGCTGGAGCGCGCTGGATACCTCCGTCGTGAGCCCGACCCGAACGACGGCCGCAAGCAGCTCCTCTCCGCGGTCCCGGAGCGGGTGCGCGACCTCCAGCGGGTGTTCCAGCCCATCCGAGACGATGCCGCCGCGCTGCTGGAAGGCTTCGACAAACGCCAGCTCACGGCGATCGCCTCGTTCCTGATTCGGAGCACCGACTTCGCCTACCGTCACGCAGCCCACCTGCGGGCTCAGTCGCTCTCGAGCGCGACCGCCGCGCCTTCCCCGTCCACGACCGCGCCTCGCCGAGCCCCTGAGCGGCGAACGGCGCGGGCTGCTCGGCGACCTTGAGCGAGGCTCCCCTTCCATGACGCCCCGTGTTCGCAAGCTGGCGCTCACTGCCCACGTCACCTGCTCGGTCGGCTGGCTCGGCGGCGTCGCGGCCTTCCTCGTCCTCGCCGTGGCCGGGCGCACCAGCCAGAGCGACGAGGTCATCCGCAGCGCCTACATCTCGTCGGACCTGATCGGCCGCTTCGCGCTCCTGCCCCTGAGCGTCGCCTCCCTGCTCACCGGCCTCGTCCTGGCGCTGGGCACTCCCTGGGGCCTGGTCCGGCACTACTGGGTGCTGACAAAGTTCGTGCTGACCGTCCTGGCCGCCGTCGGCCTCGTGTTGCACCAGTTCACCGCAGGCGCGGGGGCGGCGAGGCTCGTCTCCGGGGCGGCGGCAGGAACGTTGCCGGGCGCCGAGCTCCGCGCGCTGGGGACTCAGCTCGTCGTCGACGCGAGCCTGGCCCTGCTCGTGCTGCTCGCGACCACGGCACTGTCCGTGTTCAAGCCGTGGGGCAGGACTCCCTATGGGAGACGTGAGCAGGGCGAGAGCGGCGAAGCGACCGCCACCTCCGGGGCAGGACTGAAGATCGCCCTGGCCGTCGTCGGGGTGATCCTTCTGGTCTTCGCCGTGTCGCACCTCGCAGGCGGGGGACTTCACGCCCATGGTGCAGGCCGCTGAGCTTGGGCCGTGATCCGGAGAGCGCCGACAGGTCGAATCGTGCTGGGGTTCGTGGCGTTCCTGGCCTGCTCGGCAAGAATGAGACCCATGGCGGCGCGACCCAGAGGACGGCCCTTCAAGACGACAGTCTTCAACGTGGGCACGGCGGTCATGGGAGCCTTGGTCGTCGCGCTGCTCTTGGTCAAGGCCGTTGGCCTCGTCCAATGCTTCCGGTTCACGAGCGAGTTCACCGAGGCGGCGTCGCGTCATCTCGTCGGAGCGAGCGGCATCGACGTGGCGGCGATTGCGAGTGCGCGCGCGGCTGCGCGTGATGCGGCCGTCGCGCGGGGGGTCGAGCCCGAGAGGGTGCGCGTGAGTCTGCTCAGGGAGGACACGACCGATCGGGCCTACGCTCACGTCGTCGTGTTCGACCTGGAGGTCGAAGGCTGTGACGCGTCAGTACGGCGGCCCGTCGGCCGTCGGCTGTCACCGGAGGAGGTGGCCGCGCTGACCGAAGTGGGCGTGCACGAATGCGGCTCGTGCGTCAGCGGCCTCTCCCACCGACACGCGGACCACTAGTCACCGCGCACGCTCGGTCAGTGGCCCGTCTTCGTCTCGGTGGTGGCCTGCGTCGTGACCGGGGCGCTCTCGTCGTGCCCCTCGTGGCTGTCATGGTCGTGACCGGCGTGGGGGTCGGACTTGTCGCCAGGGCAGCCGACGAGAGAGGACACGAGCAGACCGATGATCAGGTAACGCTTCATGGAACAGGCTCTCCTGCGTTGGGGTGGTCGGGGGTGGGTTCGGTCGGCGAAACGAGCTGCTCGGGCTTCAGGCGCGAGCAGAGCGCCGGCAGCACGAGCAGCGTGAGCAGCGTCGACGTGATCAAGCCGCCGATCACGACGGTCGCGAGTGGTCGTTGCACCTCGGCGCCAGCCGACGTGGCCAGAGCCATGGGCACGAAGCCGAGCGACGCGACGAGCGCCGTCATGAGCACGGGTCGAAGGCGAGCGTGCGCTGCTTCTCGCGCGGCCTGGTCGCCGGTCAGCCCTGCGGCCCAGCGGTGCTCGAGGTAGGACACGAGCACGACGCCGTTCAGGACCGCCACGCCGAAGAGGGCGATGAAGCCGACGCCGGCGGAGATCGAGAACGGGTAGCCGCGCAGGGCAAGCGCGAAGACCCCGCCCGTCACGGCCAAAGGCACGTTGAGGAAGATCAGCGCGGCGAGCTTGGCCGAGTGGAACGTGGTGTAGAGCAGCACGAAGATCAGGAGCAGGGCGAGCGGGACGAGGAGCTGCAGGCGTCCCATGGCGCTCTCGAGGTTCTCGAACTGGCCGCCCCACTCGACCGTCCAGCCGGCGGGGATTCGCACGCTCTTCTGCACGGCGGCCTGAGCGTCTGCGACCGCTGAGCCGAGGTCCCGACCGCGGACGTTCGCCTCGACCGTGATCCGACGGCTCACGGCCTCGCGGCTGATCTGCGCCGGACCCGTCTCGATCTGCATGTCGACGAGTTGTCCGAGGGGAATCAGCGCAGGCGTGCCCTCGGGGCCCACGTCAGGGCCGCCGACGGGGAGGTCCTCGAGAGCGTGCAGCGTCTCCCGCACGTCCGAGCCGAAGCGCGCCTGGAGTTGAAAGCGCTGCTGGCCTTCGACGACCGTTCCGAGCGGCTTGCCGCCGATCGTCTCGATCACGTCGAGGACGTGCGTGGCGTCGATACCCAGGCGCGCGATCGCGTCGCGCTTCAGGCGGACGCGGAGGTAAGGCAGGCCGACCGTCTGCTCGGCCTTGGCCTCCTCGATCCCGGGGACGGCCGCGATCGCGCGCACGACCTCGTCGGCGACGGACTTCATGCGGTTGATGTCGTCGCCGTAGATCTTGATGCCGATGTCCGAGCGCACGCCGCTGATCAGCTCGGACACGCGCAGCTCGATCGGCTGCGAGTAGCTGAACATGACGCCCGGCACGCGACGGAGGAGTTCCTTGTCCAGCGCGGCGATCAGCTCCTCTTTGGAGTCGAAGCGCCACGTGTCGGGCGGCTCCAGGATGATGTAGGTGTCGCTGATCTCGACGCCCATGGGGTCGGTCGCGATCTCCGGGCGCCCCGTGCGCGACACGACGGTCTTCACCTCGGGGAAGGTCTTCACGACCTTCTCCGCCTGCAGGCTGATCTCGTTCGACTGCTCGAGCGAGATGCTCGGGATACGCCAGATCTGCATGGCCACCGCGCCCTCGTCGAGCCGCGGAATGAACTCGGCCCCGAGGAACGGCGCCACGCACAGGCTGGCCACGAACAAGGCGAGCGCCGTGAGCCCGGTCACCCGAGGGTGGCGGAGCGTCCGCTCGAGCAGGGGCTCGTAGCGGCGCTTGGCGAAGCGGAAGAGGAGCGGCTCCTTCTCGCTGATCTTCTTCAGGAAGATCGACGCGAGCACGGGCATGAGCGTGAGCGCGCAGGCGAGCGAGACCAGGAGCGCGAACACCACGGTCAGCGCCATGGGCCGGAACATCTTCCCCTCGATCCCGCGCAGCTCGAGGATCGGCAGGTAGACGATCGCGATGATCCCGACGGCGAACACGACGGGGCGCGCCACCTCGTGGCAGGCGGCGCGCACCTTCTCGAGGTGGGGCCGCGGATCGTTCCTGTGGTGGTGCAGGTAGCGGATCACGTTCTCGATCAGCACGACGGACCCGTCGACGATCAGGCCGAAGTCGATGGCCCCGAGCGACATCAGGTTGCCCGACAGGCCGGCATAGCCCATGGCCGCGAAGGCCCCGAGCATCGAGAGCGGAATGGCCGAGGCGACGATCAAGCCGGCGCGCACGCTGCCGAGCAGGAGCAGGAGCACGAGCACGACGAGCACGCCGCCCTCGATCAGGTTCTTGGCGACGGTGTGGATCGTTCGGTCGACCAGCTCCGTGCGGTCGTAGAAGGTGTCGATCTTCACGCCGTCGGGGAGCGTCTTCTGGATCTGCTGGATCCGTTCGTGCACGTCGCGGGCGACCGTCCGCGAGTTGGCCCCCATGAGCATCATGACGATCCCGACCACGGCCTCGCGTTCGCCATCGCGAGTGACGGCGCCCTGGCGGATGAGCGGCGCGAGCTCGACAGAGCCCAGCTGACCGACGGTGACGGGCGTTCCGCGGTCGTCGTTGCCCACGACCACGCGCGCGAGGTCGTCGAGGTCCTGGATCAGGCCCTCGCCGCGGATCAGGTACTGCTCGCCCGCGTGCGCGATGTAGCCGCCGCCGACGTTGCGGTTGTTCTCCTCGATCGCCTGGAACACGCGATCCAGGGGGATTCCGTAGGCAACCAGCCGGTCGGGATCGATCGTGGCCTGATACGTCTTCAGCTCGCCGCCGAAGGCGTTGACCTCGACGACGCCGGGCACGGAGCGAAGCTGGTAGTTGACGTGCCAGTCGAGGATCGTGCGCAGCTCCATGGGGGTCTTCCCCTCGCCGCGGACCTCGAACTGGTAGATCTCACCGAGGCCCGACGAGATCGGCCCCATCTCGGGCTCGCCGTAGCCCTCCGGGATCTGCTCGCGCGCGTCCACGAGTCGCTCGGCCACGAGCTGGCGGGCCCAGTAGATGTCCGTCCCTTCCTCGAACACGACCGTCACCGCCGAGAGGCCGAACTTCGAGACCGAGCGCACCTCCTCGAGCTTCGGGAGGCCCGACATGGCGGACTCGACAGGGAACGTGATGAACCGCTCCACCTCTTCGGGCGCCAGGCCGGGGCTGTTCGTGAGCACCTGCACCTGGACGTTCGTCACGTCCGGCACGGCGTCGATCGGCAGCTTGCCGAGTGAGCCGATCCCCACGCCGACGACCATCAGCCAGGCGGCGATCACCATGAAGCGGTTGTCGAGCGAGAGGTCGATGATGCGGCCGATCATCAGTGCGAGTGGCCCCCACCGAGCTCCTCGGCTCGAGCCATGGACTTCAGCGTGAAGGTGCCGGTGACGGCGACCTCGGCGCCGGGCTGGAGTCCCTGGACGACCTCCACGTCCGTTCCCGTCCCTTCGACGATGCGCACAGGCTGCCGGCGGAAGGTGGTCGCGTCGACCTTCACGAAGACGAAGTGCTCCTCGCCTTCGTGCACGATGGCGACCTCGGGCAGCACCAGCGCGACCTGGCGCGAGCCGACCGTGATCTCGGCCGTGCCGAACATGCCGGGCCGGACCGGATAGGGCTCGGGCCAGCCCTCCACCTTCGGGTCCTCGAGCTCGATGCGCACCGTCGCCGCGCGAGTGGCGGTGTCGAGGGCGAAGCCGATCACCGCGACCTTCGCGTCCAGGTGGGTCTCGGGGAAGGCGTCGAGCTTGACGCAGGCCTCCTGTCCGGTCCGCACGGAGCGGAGGTCCTTCTCGTAGACGTTGGCCAGGACCCAGACCTTGAACAGGTCATGGATCTCGAAGAGCGTCGCCTGGGTATCGACGAACTCGCTCAGCGTCACGTGACGGGCCGCGATCACGCCTGGTCCGGCCGCCCGGATCATGTAGATCCCGATCCCCGGCCCGTCGTCGGCCGAGATCTTCTCGATCTCCTCAGCCGGCACGCCGAGGATCCGCAGCCGCTCGTGCGCGGCGAGGAGATCGACCTCGAGCTGCCGCACGGCGGCGCCGACCTCGAGCAGCCGCCGATCGCGATCCAGCTTCGTCCGGGCCAGGTCGCGCTCCGCCTCGAAGAACGCGCGGGCCGTGGAGATCTGCTGCTCCTTCAGCTGCCGCTCGCGCTCGAGGATCGTCGTCGCGAGCTCGACGCTCTGCTCCAGGATCCGGGTCTCCTGCGTGAGGATCTCGCGCTGCGCCTCCAGCATGGTCTTCGTCTTCAGGTACTCGCTCGCGACCTGCCCCAGCTCCACGCTCTCGATCTCGCAAAGCGGATCGCCGGTCTTCACCGCGTCGCCGAGCTGCTTGTGGATCGCGCGGACGACGCCGCTCACCTTCGGCGTCGCGTGGACCTGCGCGTCCTGGTTCGGCGCGACCACGGCCGTGAGTCGTAGGACCGTGCTGATGGTCCCGGGCCCTACGGTCTGCACGGCGATCTTGGCGGCCTCGAGCTGCTCGGGCGTGAGCTTGACCACGCCCTCCTCGTGACCTTCCTCTCCGTGCTCGTCGTGGCCTTCCTCACCGTGCTCGTCGTGGCCGTGACCTTCGTGGCCATGCCCGTCGTCGGCGGCCTTCCGATCGCAGCCGGTGAACGCCATGACGGCGCACAGGAGCAGGAGCCCGATGCGGGTGCTGTGGTTGATCATTCCTGATCCTCCTCCTCGGTGACTTCGACGGCTGGCGGGGGCAGAAGGCGAGCTGAGGCGGCATCAAGGACGACCCGCGCGCGCGCGAGCCGTTCGCGCGCCGTGAGGAACTCGAACTGGACGCCGATCACCTGCCCCTGGGCGGCGAGGATCTCGATCGGCGTGATCTCTCCGGCCTCGAGCGCGGCGCGGGTCAGGCGCAACGTCTCCTGGAGGCCGGGCATGAGCTGCTCACGGAACAGCGCCACCTGCTCCGCGGCACGACTGATCTCCTCGACACCCTGGTGGACCTCACGTCGCGTCGCGTGCAGGGTCGCGACGAAGCGGTCACGCGCGGCGTCGCGCTCCCGCGTCGCGCGTTCGACGCCCCAGGCGTTGAACCTGGTGAGGAAGGGCAGCGAGATCGAGATCCCGGTCCCGATCCAGAGCTGCGGCCACTGACGGGCGACCTCGAGGCGAAGCCGTCCCTCGGCCTGCTCGTAGGCGGCCGCGACCTCCAGCACGTCAGGGCGGCGCTCGACCGCGACTCGCACGAGAGCGTCCGCCCGTTCCGGCAGCAGGAAGGGCGCGTCGAGCACGGCTCGGACGTCCTCGAGGATTAGCGGCGTCTCCGGAGGCAACCCAGCGAGCATGAGCAGCTCGTTGCGCGCCTCGATCTCGTCGAGGGCCAGACGGACGCGGTCGGCGAGGACGCGATCGCGAGCCACGGTCGCGAGCCGCTCCTGCAGCGCCGTGGCCGCGCCTGCTCGACGGGCCCGCTCGAAGTAGTCGACCGTGCCGTTCGCGATCTCCGCCTGCTCGGAGGCCAGGTCGACGCCGGCCTGGGCGGCAGCGAGCCGCAGGTAGGCCAGGCGGACGTCGCGAACGAGCTCCCACTCCGCCCGCACGAGGATGGCGCGAGCCTGCGACAGCTGGCCATGCGCCACGGCCTCGCGCGCGTCGATCTCGTCGGGACGGGGGACCTCCCAGATCAGGCTCGCGCCCGCGACATAGCTGTTCGACGACGACTTGCGCTCGGTCGTGAAGTCCGCGACCACGTTCATGGCGTCCCAGCCGATCACCGGATCGGGGAGCAGCCCGGCCTCGACCAGCTGCGCGCGCGCGACGCCGATCTCCGCGCGCAGCGCGCGGAGCGACGGGTTCAGGTGGATCGCGAGCGACGCGGCCTCGAGATCGGTCAGCCCGTTCGTGGGATCGAAGCGCGTGGCGCTGCCGACGAGCGCGATCCCCTCGCGCGGAGCGTCGAGACGGACGCGGTCGAGCTCGTCGAGGAGCCGCAGCGGCGCGAGCGGGTCCGGGTCGTAGGACGCGCACCCGCCCAGCGTCGCGATCGCGACCGCGATGAAAGCGGATCCTGGACTAAGGGGAAGACGAAGCATGGACTCTCCTGGGCGCGTGGACGGCCGGTCCGCAACGCGGAGCCAGCCGGGTACAGCCGCAGGAGAGCGTTAGGGGCGGAGCTGCGCCGGACGCATCCGGCGCGGAGTCATATCCGGCGGCAGCGCCGCCAGCTCGAACGATGCGACCGTCGGCGGGAGCTCCAGCTCGACGATCGCGTCCGGCAGCGAGGCCGGCGCGATCACGACGCAGGGCGCGTCATTGCACGGACGCGCGGCCGGCGAGCTGAGCAGCTCGTCGACGCACGCGCCGCAGTCGTCCGAGGCCGGCGTGATCGACGGCGCAGGAGCGCTCGGCTGATCGGACGGGGCGCGCTCGCAGCAAAGGGAGAGCGCCAGCTCAGTCGCGCGCCCACCGTCCTGCTCGATGCAGCTCACGAGCGCACCGCCTCCGACGAGGAGGTGCGTCACCATGAGGATGATCAGCAGGAGCTTGCGGAAGGTCGACATGAGTCTGCACGGAATGCTACGGCCGTCTCGGAGCGAGCGCCAGAGGCAAGATCGGCCACAACGGAACTCTTCAGCGATCAATGGTGATGGTGCTTCCAGCGCGTGTCCGTGTGCTCGCCCACGTGCTGTCGCTCGAGCGCCCGGAGCTCGGCTTCGTCGAGCAGCTCCGGCAACGCTCGCTCGATGTCGACATGGGAGCCGTCGGCACAGAGCTCGAACGCAGCGATATGAACGGCGCGCCCGTCGGCGAGCCGGCGCTCGATCGCCGACAGGATGATCGGGCGCTCGATCCCATGCTCCTTGGCCGTGCTCTTGATCGCTGCGCGCGTGGCGATGATCGTCGATGTCGTCGGGGCCACGCCGAGCGTCGAAGCTGCGGCCTCCTCCACGGCGCTCTTCAGGCGCAGGGACCTGACGATGCTGCAGCCCTTCGCCACGATAGCCAGGACGATCAAGGCGATCATGGCGAGCATGCCGGCCAACAGAAGGGTGCCGCGCCCTCGGCGCTTCTTCACCGCGCCGACTCCTGATCAGTGCCCCCGCCGAGGAGGCGGAGCCCGTTGAGGATGACGAGGAGCGATGCGCCCATGTCCGCCCCGATGGCCGCCCAGAGCGAGGCGTGACCCGCGAACGTGAGCACGACGAACACGGCCTTCACCGCCAGCGAGAAGAACACGTTCTGCCGGATCACGCGGAGCGTGCGACGCGAGTGGAGGACGAGCCAGGGGAGCTTGCCCAGATCGTCCGACATGAGGGCCACGTCCGCGGTCTCGATCGCCGCGTCGCTGCCGGCGGCACCCATGGCGATCCCGAGAGAGGCGCGCGCGAGCGCGGGTGCGTCGTTCACGCCGTCGCCGATCATGGCGACGCGACCATGCTTCGCGACCAAGGCGTCGATCACTCGCACCTTGTCGCTCGGCAGCAGCTCGGCGTGGACCTCGTCGATTCCAGCCTCGGCCGCGATCGCCTTCGCGGTCCCGGCGTTGTCGCCCGTGAGCATGGCGATGTGCTTTACGCCCGCGGCGCGGAGCGCCTTCAGGGTCCCTGCCACGCCGGGCCGGACGGTGTCCGCGAGGGTGATCACGCCGCAGACGTGAGCCTCGTCGCCGACCAGGACGACGCTCTGCCCGGCGGTCGAGCGCGCGGCGAGCAGCGCCTGCACGTCGGCTGTCTCCTGACCCCGCTCCTGTAGATAGCGATGGGATCCGAGCCAGAACACGCGGCCGTCGATCCGGGCGGTGACGCCCTTGCCCTGCACCGTCTGCACGTCGTCCGCGGGCCTGACCGTGACGCCGCGCTCCTGGACGTGCTTCACGATCGCGCGCGCGAGCGGGTGCTCGCTCCGGGCCTCGATCGCGCCGGCGAGCTCGAGCAGCTCGCGCTCGGTGTGACCGTTCATGGGAGTGACCTCGGTCACGCGCGGCTTGCCCTCGGTGATGGTCCCGGTCTTGTCGAGCGCGAGCGCCACCAGGGTGGCGGGCGTCTCGACGTGAGCGCCGCCCTTCACGAGGACGCCGTTGCGAGCGGCGGCCGCGATCGAGGCGACGACGCTCACGGGCGTCGAGATCACGAGCGCGCACGGGCAGCCGATCACGAGCAGGACGAGCGAACGGTAGATCCAGTCCGACCAGGGCAGCCCGAACGCGAGCGGTGGCACGAGGAGCAGGCCGAGAGCGAGCGCCAGGATCGCTGGCGTGTAGTAGCGCGCGAAGGTCTCGACCCAGCGCTCCGACGGCGCGCGGCCTGCCTGCGCCTCTCCGACCATCTTGATGATGTGCGCGAGCGTCGTGTCGCCCGCGAGCTTCGTGCTCTCGACCTCGAGCGCGCCGTCCCCGTTGATCGTGCCGGCGAAGACGGTCTCACCCGGGGCCTTCGACACGGGCATGCTCTCGCCGGTGATCGGCGACTGATCGAGCGTGCTCGAGCCCCGCACCACCGTCCCGTCGAGGGCCACTCGCTCACCGGGCTTCACGACGAACCTCGCGCCGACGGGGACGCCCTCGGCGGCCACCTCGGCTTCGGTCCCGTCCTTCAGCAGGTGCACGGTGGGCGGTGCGAGGGCCATGAGCGCTCGCACGGCCCGCCGGGCTCGATCCACGCTCCATGACTCGAGGAGCAGCGAGAGCGAGAACAGGAACGCCACGACGGCGCCCTCGAACCACTCACCGATCGCGAGCGCGCCGGCGACCGCGACGGTCATGAGCAGGTTCATGTCGGGGCTGAGGCGGCGCGCAGCCAGCCAGGCCTTCGGCAGGAATGGCCAGGCGCCGAGGATCACGCTGACGAGGTACGCGGCTCGTGCTGGTAGGGGGACAGCGTCGGCCACCCCCATGCCCTCCGAGCCGAGGGCCGCGAAGAAGTCCCCTGCGAGCAGGGCGTGAACCGTCAGACCGAGCGCCGCGGCCACACCGCTGCCCGCGGTCGTCGCTGCGCGGCCGTGCCGTGACCACCAGGTTCCCGGGTCGGGGACCGTGGACACGTCACCGACCGGGGTGGCCTTCATGCCCGTTGCAGCGATCGCGGCGACGACGGTGGCTGCAGACGCCGGCGACCCCTCGGGCAAGCGCACGGTCAGGCGCCTGCCGAGGAGGTCGAACCCGAGCCGGTCCTCGCCAGGACCGACGAGGGGCGTGAGCTCGCGCCGGAGGATGCTGATCTCCTCCGAGCAGTCCATGCCTTCGATGTGGAACTGCAGGTCGCGCGAGCTCATACGCTCACTGCGCCGCCGGGGCCATGGCCTTCCACTTCGCCTCGACCTCGGGGTTGCAGGCGATGCACTGCGACTCCGGCATCGTGTGCTCCGCGCACCAGTCCTTCTTGGCCTTGTAGCTGTCGATCAGCGACGCGTTGCACCGCGTGCAGACCGCTTCGGGGACGCCGTGCGGCGCGCACCACTCGCCCGTGGAGACGTGCGTGCCGCTGCCCGTCGCCGGAGTGGCGGCGGACGTCCCGGTCGGCGTCGCGGGGGTGGTGGCGGCCGGCGCGGGGGCCGACGGGGTCTCGGCCGGACACCCGGTCACGAGCAGGGCGAGCGAGACGGCGAACACGGCGAACGAACGACGGATCATGATCGACTCCTTGGGTTGATGGGTCACGAGGGTGCTGCCGGCTCGCGGCCGCGCAGGACCGAGTACAGGACGGGCAGGACGACGAGCGTCAGGATCGTCGACGTGAAGATCCCGCCGATGACGACGGTGGCGAGCGGGCGCTGCACCTCGGCGCCGACGCCCGTGTTGAGCGCCATGGGCAGGAAGCCGAAAGCGGCCACGAGGCTCGTCATGAGCACGGGTCGCAGGCGCGTCTCCGCGGCCCGGCGGATCGCGTCCTGCAGCGGCACGCCTGCGTCGTGGAGCTGGCGGATCGCCGACACGAGCACCATGTCGCCCAGCACCGAGACGCCCGACAGCGCGATGAAGCCGACCGCGGCCGAGATGCTGAAGGGCAGGTCGCGCAGCCAGAGCGCGAGCACGCCGCCGACGATCGCGAAGGGCACGCCCGTGAACACGCGCAGCGCGTCGAGCACGCGACCGTAGGTGATGTAGAGGAGCGACAGGACGAGCAGGAGCGCCATGGGCACGACGATCAGCAGGCGCTCGCGGGCGCGCTCGAGGTGCTCGAACTGGCCGCCGAATGCGATGCGATACCCGGCGGGCAGAACGACCTGGGCGTCGAGCGCGCGTCGGACGTCCTCGACGAAGCCGCCGATGTCGCGGTCGCGGGCGTTGGCCTGCACGACGATCCGCCGCTTGCCCCACTCGTGCTGGATCGTCGAGGGCCCTTCGATCAGCTCGAGGCGCGCGAGCGTGTGCAGCGGGACCCGCTGCCCCGTGGGCGAGGTCAGCAGCAGCTCACCGAGCGCTTCGAGGTCGGTGCGATACCGATCCTCCAGTCGGAGGGCGAGGTCGAAGCGGCGCGCGCCGTCGATCACCTGGCCCACGGGCCGCGTGCCGACCATCTCGACCGCCTCGAGCACCTCCTGCGCGTGGATCCCGTATCGCGCCAGCGCCGGCCGATCGACCGTGACCTGGAGCACCGGGAGCCCGGTGATCTGCTCGGCCGAGACCTCCGCGGCGCCGGGCACGGCCTCGACGACGCGCTGGATCTCGAGGGCTTTCTCCTTGAGGACGTCGATGTCGTCGCCGAAGAGCTTGATCCCGAGGTCGCCGCGGACGCCCGCGATCATCTCGTTGACGCGCATCTCGATCGGCTGCAGGAAGGCGGCTCGCATGCCCGGGAGCTTGCCTACGACCTCGCTCATGGCCTTTACGAGCTCGTCCTGCGTCGTGGCGCGCGTCCATTGCTCGGTCGGAGTCAGCGTGACGAACACGTCCGAGAGCTCGAGGCCCATGGGGTCGGTCGCGACCTCGGCCGTGCCGGTGCGCGTCCACACGCGCTCGACCTCGTCCGGGAACGACTGCAGGACCACCTGCTCGATCTGCATGCCATAGCGCACGCTCTCCTCGAGCGAGACGCTGGCCAGGCGGACCGTGTTGATCACGAGCGCGCCCTCGCGCAGGCGGGGCACGAACTCGGACCCGAGGCGCGTCGCGACCCAGCCTGCGCCAGCGACGACGAGCACCGCCAGGACGAGGACGACCGCGGGCCAGCGGAGCGCGCCGCCGAGGATCGGCCGGTAGCCGCGCTTCAGCGCGCGGACGAGCACGTTGTCCTCATCCTCGCCGTGCGCTCGCTTGCGCAAGACGAGGCTGGCGAGCACGGGCATGAGCGTCAGCGAGAGCAGCATGGAGCCGAGCAGCGCGAAGATCACCGTCAGCGCCATGGGGCGGAACAGCTTCCCCTCGACGCCTTCCAGCGTGAGGATCGGCAGGTAGACGATCATGATGATCAGCTCGCCGAAGAGCGTCGGGCGCCGCACCTCGACGGCCGCGTCACGCACGATCTCGCGCACGCTGCGCCCGGACGTGTCCTCACCCAGCCGGCGGGCCGCGTTCTCGACCATGATCACGGAGCTGTCGACCACCAGGCCGAAGTCGATCGCGCCGAGGCTCATGAGGCTGCCGGCGATCCCGAAGCGCAGCATTCCGTCGAAGGCGAAGAGCATGGACAGCGGGATCGCGAGCGCGACGATCAGACCGGCGCGCAGGTTGCCGAGGAAGGCGAACAGGACCGCGATCACCAGGAGCGCGCCCTCGAGCAGGTTCTTCTTCACCGTGTCCAGGACGCGGTCGACGAGGCTCGTGCGTGTGTAGACGGTCTCCAGCTTCACGCCCTCGGGCAACGTCTTCTGGACCTCGGCGAGGCGCTCGGCGAGCCGCACCGTGACCAGGCGGCTGTTCTCGCCCATGAGCATGAACGCGAGGCCGAGGACGACCTCGCCCTTGCCGTCCGCCGTGACCGCGCCGCGGCGGACCTCGTGCCCCTCCTCCACACGCGCGACGTCACGCACGAGGACCGGCACACCGTCGTGAGTGGCCACGACGATCTGCTCCACGTCAGCGACGTTGCTGGCGAGGGCGAGCCCCTGCACCAGCGTGGCCTCGCCGCCGCGCGAGACCATGCCCCCACCCACGCTCAGGTTGTTGCTGCGGATCCCCGCGACGATGTCGTCGACGGTGAGGTCGTGCTTCAGCAGCCGGTCCGGATCGACGACGACGTGGACCTGCCGCTCCTCGCCGCCCCAGGCGTTCACCTCGGCGACGCCGGGCACAGCGCTGAGGGGCGGTCGCACCAGGTACTTGTGGATCGTGCGCAGCTCGGAGAGGCTCTTGTCCTCGCCGGTGACGAGGTAGTGGAACACCTCGCCCAGGCCCGTCGACACGGGGCCGAGGGTCGGTCGGTCGATCCCCTCGGGGAGCTCGACCGCGCCGAGCCGCTCCGAGACCACCTGGCGCGCGAGGTAGATGTCGAGCTCGTCCTCGAAGATCAGCGTGATCTGCGAGAAGCCGAACTTGGAGATCGAGCGGGCCTCGTGGAGCTTGGGCAGGCCGCTGAGGGCCGCCTCGACCGGGATCGTGATCTGCCGCTCGACCTCGAGCGGAGAGAGCGTCGGCGCGACGGTGTTGACCGTGACCTGGATCGGCGTCGTGTCCGGGAATGCGTCGAGCGGAAGGCGCTGGAGCGCGTACACCCCGAGCATGGAGAGGAGCAGCGTGGCCACGAGGACGATCGGGCGGTGCGCCAGGCACAGGTCGATCAGTCGTTCGAGAAAGCCGGGCGCCTCTGCCGGCGGCTCGGAAGAGGGGGGGGGCATTACTCGCCCTCGCAACAGCCGGCGCCGATGCTGCCCTTGAGGATCTCGGTCTTGAGGAGGAACGCGCCGACCGAGACGACGGCCTCACCGTCCGAGAGGCCCGCGAGCACCTCGACGTGCGTGTCCGTCGCGCCGCCGAGTTGCACCTTCCGCGGCAGGAAGGCCGTGTCGCCCTCCGGGAGGAAGACGACGTTGCAGCAGCCCTCCCACTGCACGGCCTCCCTCGGCACGAGCAGCGCGTCGCCTCGGTCGGAGAGGGTCACCTGCGCCGTGCCGAACAGGTTCGCGCGCAGACGGCCGTCGCCGTTCTTCAGCTCCGCGCGCGCCTTGAGCGTGCGCGTCCGTCGGTCGACCTCGCTCGAGATCCACGTGATGTGTCCCGAGAAGCTCTCCCCCCGCAGCGCATGAACCGCGAACACGACCGGCTGGTCGGGCGCGATCCGCGCGATCGCCGCCTCCGGCACGTCGAGCAGCGCCCACATGGTGTCGGTGTCGACGATCGTCAGCAGCGGCTGCCTGGTCTCCACGACCTGGCCGCGGACCGCGTCTCGCCTCACGACCACACCGGCGAAGGGGGCCCGGATCGCGAGCGTCGAGTCGCGCGCGTTTGCGCCACCTTCGCGGACCTTCGCCGCCTGGTCAGCGGTGAGCCCGATGCTTCGGAGGCGCTGCTCAGCCCTGGCCAGGTCCGCCTTCACCTCCGTCCTGCGAGTATCCGCGTCGATCACGGCGCGCTGCGTGCCCAGCCCTCGCTCGACGAGGCCCAGCTCGCGGGCATGGTTCCGCTCCCACAGCTCGAGCATCGAGACCGCGGTCGTCAGCTCGGACTTCGCGGCGCCGAGCTCCGGCGACTCGATCGACGCGAGGACCGCGCCCTCTTCGACCCAGTCGCCGAGCTTCGCGTTGACCTCCACGACCGTGCCCGGAACGCGCGAGGACACCTCCGCGCGACGGTCCGCGGCGTAGACGATCTCCACGTTCACGGTCGTCAGGTCGCGGAACGGCGCGCGCACCACCGGCGTCGTCACGATCCCGGTCTGACGCACGACGTCCGCCGAGGCGAGCTGGATCTTCTGGGCGTGCTTCCGACAGCCGACGACCGGCGACGAATGCCGCCGCGCCTCCGGCGACATGGGCGCGCTCGCCGGCGGCGGCGCGGCGAGCCGCGGGTTGCAGATCACGCACTGGCTCTCGGGCACCTCGTGCTCGGCGCACCAGTCGAACGTCTTCTTGAAGGCGGGGATCAGCGCCGCGTTGCAGCGGGTGCACAGCGCCTCGGGCACGCCGTGCTCGGTGCACATGCCCCGTTGCTCGACGAGGGCCGGCGAGCAGATGAAGCAGATCGCCTCCGCAACGCCGTGCTCTCCACAGAACGCGCCTTCGCCTTGACCATGACCCGACCCGCCCGGCGCGGGCGGCTTGTGTCGGCCCGCGACCTCCGGGTTGCAGGTGACGCACTGCGACTCCGGCAGGTTGTGCTCCGCGCACCAGTCGTTGATCGCCTTGAACGCAGGGATGACGTCCTTGTGGCAGCGGGTGCAGATCGCCTCGGGGACGCCGTGTCCGCCGCAGAAGCCCTTCGTCTCGAGGAGCGCGGGCGTGCAGAACGGACACTCCGCCGTCGACAGCGTGTGCGGACACGTGCCCGTCGCCGCCGCCGCGGGCCCCACGCCTCGACTGCGCATGACGTGGAAGCGATAGCCTGCGCCGACCAGGAGCAGGACGAGGATCCCGGCGAGCGCCAGGTTCTTCTTCGTGGTGTTCATGCGAGTCCTCCCGCTCCGCGAAGTCGCGGAGTCGGTGCCGGGTGCGTGGTGTTCTTGAAGCGTGAACGCGGACCACGCGCCGCCGTGAGACGACGGCGACGCGCTGGTCGCGTGGACGTGCAGGGGCACCGTGGGCGGAGTCTCTCCGCGAACGGCGACTACACGGAGCTACGCTCGGGGCGGGTGAAAGACCTCGAGCGGCTGCACATGGCGAGCGCCGGCGCGGTCGAGCGTCGACGACCGAGCACCGGGCAGATCAGCCACGACAGACGGACCAGCGTCCGTGCCGAGGGGTAGCCCACCGCAGCAGCCGCAGTGACATCCCGAATCGCAGCCGTCCTTCGGGACCGGTGCGCCGGCGTCGTTCTCGACCGCGAGGCCGTCGTCGCAGCCGTCGCTGCCGTCCGCGGGGATGCTCGGGCAGCACGCCGAACCGTGGGAATGAGCGGCCTCCGACCGGAACGCGTCGAGCGGGATGTGCAGCACCAGCACGCCCACGATCAGGGCGAAGCAGATCAGCGAGGTGAACCCGGCCGGGCGATGCACAGGCTGCGACCGTACCAGCATGTCGTTGAGCCATCAAGCTTCAGTAAGCTCATGCCGAGGATCTGCATGATCGAGCCCGCCACGACCTACCTTCTCCTCCTTCTCGTGCAGGCGCTGCACCTGCTGCATCACCGCCTTGCGAAGCGGCACATCAGCTTCGCCGAGGTCACCTCGGCCGCCGTCCTCTGCGTCCCGTTGACGGCGCCGGCGCCCGCCTGGCTGTTCTGCTCCGTGCACCTGGCCCTCGTCGCCGTGCAGGTGATCGGGAGCGTGTGGATCCGTCGGCTTTCGCCGGACTGGGGTAAGTGAGCCGTGTGGCCGCGACCGTCGAGGTCGTCACGACGTACGCGCTCAGCGTGCGCACCGGCGCCTGGACGGGCAACTCGGTCACCGGCCAGACGAACACGGGCCAGATGCATGTGCGCGTGCAGCAGAGCCGCGACTGGGTCCTCGCGCAGTTCGACAACCGTACCGGCTGGATTCAGATTCACGGCGACTACACGCACACCGTCTCGCCGGGGTGATCGGCTGACGGCCGCAAGGGCGAGGCATGCCCGCCGCATGATGCGGGCGAGATGGATCGGATTCGCGTGGTGTGGAACTCCTAAGTCCAGTGGCCGCACACCATCCTCCAGGAGTCGGATGGGCCGGGTAGTCTAGCCGCAGGGCGGCTTTCATCGCTTTAAATGTTTCTGCTCGCGATCCTGCAGTTTTGACGACTTAACCCGTGCTGCGCCAGCTGTCCGGTTTGATGTGGCAGGGCTGTTCTGCCAAATTGACAACGTGGCGCTGGGTCAGGGTTCATCCTGCGTCGGTTGCGCGTGGCCCGCCCTGTGCAGGTGAGGTGCGGCCAGGCGTTCGACTCCGGTCTGCCCCAAACCCACACCGAACCATCGGCGGTGCGGTCCCGGGCGGCGACTTTGAAGGTTGTTCCTCCGGGAGGGCCAACGTCGCGGTCAGTCGTGCTCGGGCGGTGGAGGGAGCTCATGAGTACACGCCCCACGAAGGAGGGACCACGCCCGACCAGGCGAACGCGCCCTGGCCCCGCTGACGCGATGAGCAGGCACATTCCTCCCGCAGTTCGGTGCTCTCTCTGGGGACGGGCTTCAGGTCGTTGCGAGTTCTCGGGCTGCAACCGTGCCGTGTCGTGGCACGCGGTGACGATGGAGGCGGGCAACTTCGCGGAAGTCGCGCACATCGTCGGGTTCAGCAAGGACGGACCCCGCGGTGAGGCCTTCCTCTCCGCGGACCTCGCCAAGGACGTTTCGAATCTCATGCTCCTCTGCCGTGGGTGTCACGACCTCGTCGACAAGGACCCCACGAACTATACGGTGCATGTGCTCCAGGACATGAAGCTGGCCCATGAGCAGCGCGTGGAGCTGGTCACGGGCATCGCCGAGGAGAAGAAGAGCCACGTCCTGCTCTACTCCGCCAACGTCGGCGACCACGGTCCGGCGTCTACGTTCCAGCGGGCTGCGACCGCCATGTCCCCCGACTCGTATCCGGCAGAGACGTATGCGATCTCACTTGGGTTCTCGAACAGCGCCATTCGCGACACCGACGACGACTTCTGGGCGATCGAGCAGAGGAACCTGACCGCGTCCCTGAAGGAGCGGCTGCGACCTCGGCTGGCTCGAGGCGGCGACATCTCCCACCTCGCCATCTTCGCGGTCGCGCCTCAGCCGCTGCTCATGCAGCTCGGATTCTCGCTGTCCGACATTCCTTCGGCCGAGACCTTTCAGCTGCATCGTGAGCCTCCAGGTTGGAAGTGGCGCTCTCACCCGCCGCGGTCACGGTTCGTTGTTGTGGAGCCGACCGAGATACGCGGGGCCCCAGCCCTCGTGCTCTCGTTGAGCGCGTCCATCTCGCCCGAGCGCGTCAAGGCTGTCCTGGGCGAGGACGTGACGATCTGGACCCTCACGGTCGACGAGCCGCACAACGATTTCCTGCAATCGCGACAGCAGTTGAAAGAGTTCCGCGAGACGGTCCGGCCGCTCCTTGACCTGATCAAGCTCAAGCACGGCGAGAGCTCGTTGCTGCACGTCTTCCCTGCCATGCCCGTCTCGACTGCGGTCGACTTCGGTCGTGTGCTCATGGCCAAGGCCGACCTGCCGATCAGGGTCTACGACCAGAACCGGTCCAAGGGCGGCTTCGTCCATGCTTTGGATCTCGTGTCGAGTCCTTTGTAGGACGAGAGGGCCAACATGGCAGAGCACCTTTCACCGGAGCGCATGGAGCAGTTCAGCCGCATCCTCGGGGATCTGGCCGACGACCTCGATGTTCCACCGTCGAAGTATGAGGAAGCGAAGGAGCACTACGACGCGGTAGGGGCGTGGCTGAACGACAGCCCCGACCTGGCCGCCCTGAACCCGACCATCTACCCACAGGGGTCCTTCGCTCTTGGCACCGCGATCAAGCCGGTTGGCGATGGCGACTATGACGTCGATGCCGTCTGCGTACTCCAGCTCAGCACCGCGACCACGACCCAGCACGCAGTGAAAACTCTCGTCGGTGATCGCCTGAAGGAGAACAAGACGTATGCCCGCATGCTGCACCCCAAGGCGGGTGGGCGTCGTTGTTGGACCCTCAAGTACGCTGACTCGTCCAACTTTCATCTCGACATCTTGCCGGCCGTTCCCGATAGCCAAAGGGAGCTTGTCCGGCTCGGCGTCCCGCCCGAGATCGCGAAGTACGCAATCTGCATCACCGATCGCGAGCTCTGGGCCGTCGCGTTGACCTGGC
Source organism: Planctomycetota bacterium (assembly GCA_019636275.1). GTDB lineage: Bacteria > Planctomycetota > J058 > J058 > J058 > JAMLIC01. The sequence goes on from JAHBXY010000002.1 coordinate 89,554, forward strand.
CGCGGAGCAACCCGCAGGGCTACGTCGAGTGGTTCAAGTCGCGGATGCGCGTTGTCTTTGAAGAGCGTCGCCAGCTACGCGCGCTTGAGATTCGCGCCTCGGTCCAGGACATTCAGGACTATCAGGTCCGAACGCCCCTTCAACGTCTCATTCAGCTCCTGAAGCCCACGTTCCAGAGATCTCGGCCGTGCTCCGCCCAATTATGTGTCTGCCAGAGTGGGGCTGAGTCGTCCTGCGCGTCCTCGGCGACGGGCTACTTCGCCTTCTTGGCCCTCCAGCCGCGGTGGCGTGGCTTCGGCTCCGCGAGTTGGGCATAGGCGACGCCAGGATCCGTCAGCATCGAGTGGTTGAGCAGCTCGAGCGCGTCACGCTGTGCGGTCGTCATGTTCGTCACGGTCACGCCGGGCACCCCGTCGACGCGGATCGTGTTGATCCCCTCGAAGAGACGGAAGACGACCTCCGTGGTCGGTCGCGTGGTCCAGCCCTTGTTCCCCGGGAAGTCGGCCCCGTGCTGCTCGAGGAGGCGGCGCACCTCCCGCTGGATGAGCGCGTAGACCATCAGGGCCAGCACGTAAACGAGACCGAGCGCCGCGATCCGGGCGTCGGTCTTCAGGAACAGCGGCGCCACCTGTTGTGGATTCTTGAAGATCCGGATCGCGGTCTCGACCAGGTTCTGGTCCTGGTACGTGCGGAAGAGCTCCTGGTCCGAGCAAGCGTCGGGCCCCGTCGACGGGCGGGTCGTGATCAGGACGAAGCAACTCTCGCGAAGGATAGCCTCGTCGACGTCGTGCTGGTCGTGTTCGATCGTGAGCACGGCGCGCCATACCGTTTCCATTTCGCGCTGCTCGTCTGCTGGCGGTCGTCCCGGGCCGGGGCGCTTCGTCGGTCGACGCTCGGCCACCACGCCAGCGACAAGCCGGTGAAGGTCTGGGCCGTGCCGCTCGATCGCGGCCGCAGCCGCGCGCCGGGCGTCCTCGTCGCACTTGAACTCGCGCTTGCCGAGCCGGACTGCGATCCGTTCGAGGCTCTTGCGCTCCTTGTCTCGTCGCGCCTCGATGATCGCCGTCTTCTGCTCGCGCAAGGTCGTGGACTCAACGACGAGAGCGCGGATCGGGAACTCGTGCTCGACGCCGGTCGACTCGTCCTTCCAGCGATAGGAGAGGGCACACGAGCGGCCGTTCCACTCCTTCTCCGGCTCCGCCTCGAGGTCGTCGACGGCAGTCCCGTCCTCCAGGAACACCTTCGGGTAGACGACCTTCAGGCGAGTGAGCGGCTCGTCGCGCCCGAGAGCCGCGCGGAAGGCAGTGAACGCCTCCCCCCAGAGCCCGACACCGCGCGGCATCATCGTCAGGACATGGAAGCCGTGCTTCTGCGCGAGCAGCAGCGTCTCGCCCGAGAAGAGCTTGGCGTCGCCGACGATCGTCGTGCCCCGTGGGTCGGGGAGGACCTCGGCGAGGCGCCCCATGAGCCAACGGGTCTCCTGCGGGTCACTGCGGTTGCCGGACGACACGCGACCGAGAACGGCGACGCCGCCGTCGCAGGCCACGGCCAGTCCGTACACGATCTGCTTCAGGTCGCTCCGATAGTCCTTGCTGTGGCCTCTCGTGACGTGTGGAACCGCTCGCTCGTCCTCCGGGTCCAACGGCGGCACGCTGGCCGCATACTCGCCGTAGACCGAGACGGACGAGGTGTCGACGTGAATGGTCCCGAGCTCGAGGTCGTGCACTTTCACCGCACGAACGACGGCTGCAGCTTGGATCTTCGTCGGGCCCGCGGCGAACGTGTCGTCGAGCGCCCGGGCCAACCGGTCGTCGTGGAACTGGGCGCAGCTCCCCTTCCAGCCGAACGCCAGCTCGAGGTCGTACGGCGCGAGGAGCTCGTCGATCCGATAGAGAGTGTGCCGGCCCAGCAGGATCGCGACGATCAGGGCCTCGACGCACTCACCCGCGCTCACACGACTGCGCGGGTCCATGGGAACGATCTCGTCCACGAGGGCTGCGACGTCGAGCTGCCGCAGAGCACGTCCAATGATCGGCAAGAAGTCGAGGCGCTTCGCGCTGGCTTGCATGTGCCCTCTCCTCGCACGCCCGCGTGCGCGGGGCAAGGACAGCACGACAGCGGCCAGCACATCTCCAGCGTCCACGCCTCGCGCGGTCCAGTTGCGCATCCTTGCGCATCAGAAGCGTCTCCGGAGTGCAGCCGAACGGCGCCACGGAGTGGCCTCCAACACGGAGCTCCAACAGAATGCGCGCGGCGCGCCAGATGCACGCCAGTCGCCGCGGCTCGCCCCCCTGGGCGGCGGGGCGCCGTCGTCGGCTCTCAGTTGTTTGGCAATTACATAATTGGCGAAGCCTGGGCCGAGATGTCTGGAATGCGGGCTGAAGCGCCACCGCGATCTCCGTTACGACGACGACGACGACAAGCCAATCTCGATCATCATCACGACGCTGGCAGCCAAGGCCTATCGGAACGAGCGGGACCTGGGCTCCGCACTCCTGAACGTCGTTCCCGGAATGCGTCACGGGATCGAGCTGCGCGAAGGCAAGTGGTGGGTCCCCAACCCCGTCGACCCGCGCGAAAACTTCGCCGACAAGTGGAACGAGACGCCTCGCAAATACGAGCTGTTCCGTGACTGGCTCCAGGCCGTCGAGACGGAGCATCGAGCCCTCCTGAATTCGCTCGGGCCGAAATCGGGGCAAACCGTCGCAAGGCTGTTGTGTGAGTCGTACGGTGCCGACACCTCGAAGGGAGCCATCGAAAAGTTCGCCCGTCGGAATGACGCCGACACCTTCGTACTTACGGGGCCAAGGAACGCTCAGCGCTTCAGCATCGCGTATCGAGAGAATCCCCTCTGGCCTATCTACCTGAAGCACCGCGTGACCATCTCGGGGCGCGCAACCAGGAACGGCTTCACGCCGTTCGCGTTCGAGAACGGTTCCACCGCGATTACAAAGCACTGTTCGCTTAGCTTCGCCGCGCACACCGACGTTCCCCGACCGTTCCAGGTGTTCTGGCAGGTTGTGAACACGGGCGCCGAGGCGGAGCGAGCCAAGTGCCTCCGCGGTGACCGCTTCTACCAGAGCGGTCCCACACACGATGAGATCACGCTCTATCGAGGCATGCACTGGGTGGAGTGCTTCGTCGTGAAGGACGGCATGTGCATCGCGCGGAGCGCCGAGTTCGTCGTCAACGTGCAATGACTGAGCCGGTGGCTCGGGCGCCCTAGCGAACAGGATCTCGCCGCAGGTCTCAATCGGATCAATTAAAGAAGTGACTGCTGCATGGCCACGACCGTCGACACAGCTTTTGAGGAGTTTCTTCGGACGAAGGTCAATCTCGACCCCGATGACACCGGAGGTGCCCGTAGGAGCCGCGATTGGCTCCTCGAACTGATCGCAAAGTTCCCGGACACATACGGCGACTTCCCTCTCCTCTACTCCGAACGAGACATTGCCTACGGCTCGTTCGCCCGTCGAACGAAAATCCGCGAACTCGACGACGTTGACCTGATTTCCTGCCTACACGCCACCGGGGGAACATACGTCGACCAAGGCTTCGGCGGGCCGATTCAGATCACCGTCCCAGCTTCCAGTCGACTCAGTGATTTTTGCCACGACAACAGCGCTAGCCTCAACTCCATCAAAGTGGTGAATCGTTTTGTGAAGGCATTGGCAGCCGTGCCGCAGTACAGCTCGGCAGCGATCAACAGGCGCGGCGAAGCGGCCGTCCTCGAACTCACGTCCTATCCATGGAGCTTCGACGTCGTCCCAGGATTCTTCACTGCGCCAGACGCGCACGACCGAACCTACTACTTGATTCCAGACGGTAGCGGACACTGGAAGCGGACGGATCCGAGAAGGGACCGGGACCGGATCGCCAAGGTGAACCAAGACCATGACGGTCACGTTCTGAGCATCGTCCGTCTTATGAAGTACTGGAACCGACGCCCTACGATGCCTTCGGCACCTTCGTACATGTTCGAGTGCATGATCACGGACTACTACGAGGGGAGAGTTACGAAGGCAGTAAAGTGGGTCGACATCGAGACCGGCCAGGTATTGCGGTACATTGCTGAGGCGGTCCTTGGTGTGGTGAACGACCCCAAGGGACTTCAGGGTGACCTGAACTCGCTGACTTTTGAGCAGCGCTGGGCAATCCGCGAGCGCGCCTTGCTCGATGCTGGACGGGCTGATGAGGCCCGCGCCCACGAGACGAGGAAGGATCATGAAAGGTCGATCAATAAGTGGCGCGAGGTCTTTGGACCGGAGTTCCCCCCATTTGAATGAGGACAACGGGGACACGGACCCATACGGTTTGCGCCCGACCTGACGCATGCGGTGTGGCGACGCAAGTGTCGCCGTGTTGTTATTTGGCAACGAACGTGAGGAATTGAGTGAATTCACTTGAGCGCGTTCACGCGTGCTTTCGAGGTGCGGCCGAGATCGCGAAGACAACCACAAAGACCGGGTTCGTCCTCGAAGTGACAGCCGCCGGATTTGCCATCTGGGGGCTATTTTCAGACGTGCCGCGAATGTGGTTGCCGATCACCGGCTTAGGGCTCGCATTCGCTGCGTCGTGTGTAAGAGCGCTCGGGAGCCACTGGCGCGCCTTTTCACGCGCATGCGTTAGGACGTCAGCCCGCGCATTCGCCCTAGGAGAAGACATAGATCCCGCGACACTCTCCAGCATCGAGAGCGATGCCCCGCCGCTCGCGGCACCCTTGGCGAAGTGGCTACCGGCTCAGACCTTGCAAGGGTACTACCAGCCACGGTTTCCCGCGGGAGAGGCGCGCTTGCGAGAAATCTATGCAGAATCAGCCTTCTTCACGTGGCGTCTGCTTCGCGTTTTCTTCTGGGCGCTCCTCCTGCTGACTCTCATCATTGCGGCGGGCGCTTTCGTTGCCCTTTACGGGCTGGTCGTCCAGTCTCCGACTGACGAGAACGTCAAGCGCGCCATCCTCGAAACATTGTGCTCCGTTACTGTCGCGATCTTTGGGATGAAGGCGGCGGAGCAGACAATTGAGGTCTTCGGCCAGGCTTCGTCCGTTCGTTCAGTAGCGGATGCCTTGATCCGAGCTCCCCTCCCTTGCGGCAAGGTTCTGGGCGAACTGGTCGACGATTACGACATCCAAATGTCTGCAGGGAAAGATCCTCCGACGCTGCTCTGGGTCCTGATGCGATCGAGCTTGAACGAACAGTGGAATCGTAGGCGTGAGGCCCTTGGACCTGTTCCCCCGACGGCGACATCGAGCGCGGAACAGTGAAACCGGCTGAGCAGCGTCGCGTTTGTCGGGCTGCATACGAGAGTATGTAGGCGAATGTCCGGGCCTCCGCCGTGATGCCTCAGGCTTGAACGGCGTAGGTGCCCAATGTGGGCGAAGGACGCTACGCTGATCTCGTGGAAGAGTCGGACACGCGGTCACGAGAGGACGCTCGCCGTGAGACAACCTGGGCTGGGTGGTGTGAGGACGTTATTGCCCGCGCGTCACTGGCACCCGGGCATGCCGAACGGGCCCGCTGTCTGCTCCCGCTACTTGTGCCTGACGAAGCTACGGCGGACACGCTCTCGCGGGCCTACGCATCACGCACGACGCAGTCAGCCCGTGCTGCCCTCCGAGCGTCTGTTCGAGCACTCGCCGTGAGTGTGCCTGGTGTGGCGGATGGAAGCGTGCTGGTCGCGAGCGAGCTGTTGGAGCTTGAGTCGAGGGAACAGGACGAGACGCTCTCCGGAATCGGTCAGCACGGAGTCGACGGAGACGCAGTTATCTGGAGCGACGAAGGTCCGACCCTTCGCGAGGGCGACGGAGTGTTGGAGACACGCGCCCTCCTCTCGGCCCTTCTCGAACTGTCGGCGGTCCGCCCGGCAGTCCAAGAGCTCGGCTTCACCGTGCTCGACGGCGCCACCACGCCGACCTTCCAGCAGGATCTCCGTCGTGCGTGGGCGATCGTCAACGGCGACCCGGTGCCGTCGACCGCGAGCAACGGCGAGCCGCCGACGCCGGACGCGTTGACGTCAGTGGCCAATGAGCTTCGAGCGCTTCGCGCGGAGGTGGCCCGACGGGCCACCCCGTACGAGGGGACTGTCGACTGGATCGAGGACGTGGTTGCCGCGCTGCCGCCGCTGCTGGAGCAAGGCGAAGCCGCCAAGGCCCTCGGGGTGGATCCGCGCACCATCAGGCGCATGATCAACCGGGGCGAGTTGAAGTCCGTTGACGTAGGAGAAGGCGGCCGGGGACGATCTTGCGGCGTACGGATTCCTCGCGTCGCGATCGCCGACTTCTTGCGCGAGAAGGAAGCGCGCGGCCAGCGACCTTCTTCGCCGTGACCGCTACGTGGTCGCGGAGTCGATGGAGACGACGGCGACGCTGCTCGAAGACCCCCGGCGCTTGAGGCGAGCCACGATCGCAGCCACGTCGGCGGTGATGCCCATCGCAGCCTCGAGCGTCTTCGCGGACTTGCTGATGCCCTTGAGCAGCCCGACATAGTGACGCTCGGCGATCACGATCGAATGGCCGAGGCGCTTGGCGGAGTGGAAAGCGGCGGCGGCCGCGTAGATGCCCGGCGCGTTGGTCAGGAACGTGCCGCACGTGGCCCGCAGCGCGGGCGTCTCGTCCTCGGTCTGCGACCAGCAGAAGTCCGGCGCACCGAGCTCGTCGACGAGGCGCTTGCGCGCCGACTCGACCTTGGAACGAGACCAGGGCTCCTTGCCACCGAAGACGTACACGTCGTCCTTTCCGCGCTCGAGGGCCTCCAGGATCTTCTTGAGGCCCGGGCAGATGCTGAGGTCGATCGCGCGCTCGTGACCCGTCTTGACGTCGCCGGCGCGCAGGACGATCTCCCCTGCCTTCCTGCCCCGGCCGTCGCGGGCGTCGAAGTCGACGGAGGCCCAGCGGAGCATGAGCGCCTCGTCGCGGCGGCAGCCGGTCAGGAGCATGAAGACGATGAACGGTGCGATCGGGTCGTACTTCGGGGTGCCGCCCTTCGCACCCGCTGCCTTCTCGGTGCGAGTCATGACGAACGTGCCGGTGTCGTGGCTGAGCGCGGCCTGGAGCAGCGTCTTGATCTGCGCGACGCGGAGGAAAGCAGGCCGAGGCTTCGCGGTCTTGAGGGGCTTGATGCGGTCCTTGATGTCGTCGGACGTGATGTGAGGCAGGCGGCCGACTCGGCGGAGCTGGTTAAGGATCGCCTTGACGGAGCGCAGGCGGTTGTTGACCCCACCGGGGGAGCAGGTGCGATCGCTCGGCGCGCGCTCGGTGCGGCGTCCGCCCTTGACGGGCCTCTTGGCGGGCCTCGCCGCCAGCCACTCGACGAACGCGGCCAGGTGGTGCGGCCGGAGATCGTCGGCGAGACGGATCCGGTTGATGTTCGCCCACTCGAGGAAGATCGTCGTGGCGGTGCGGTAGGTCTTTGGGGTGGACCCCTTGAGCCGCGCGCCCTTGGTGCTGAAGTAGCCCTCGATCGCGTCCGCGAGAGACGCGCCGGTGTGTGTCGCCGCCCCCGTGGCGAGCTTGCGCTCGCGTTCGCCCAGCGCGAGGGACTTCGTGATCATCCACTTCCGGCGCCCCTCCGCGGTCGTGATCCCCTCTGGCTCGAAGGAGAACTCCCGCGGCTTCCCGGTGTCCGGGTCGAACCAGCGCGCGCGGAGGTCGAGGCCGGCTGCGCTCCGTCGCTTGACCTCGAACACGCCCGGATGGGCCGACCTGGCCCTCCGGCGCTGCACCTTCTTCACGATCACCTCCGATCGGCTCAGTCAACAAGCCAGTCAACAATAGCGCGTCCGTCGGGGTCCGTGCGAGTCCGTCGGAGTTCCGTAAATGCCTGTGCGGCAACGTATCTACTGACGGCCCAGGAGGCCTGGCCGTGACTGAAAATCACGGAGTCGGCGGTTCAAGTCCGCCCTCGTCCATGCGGTAAGAGAAGAAGGCCCCGGCGGTCGCGCCGGGGCCTTCTGCGTTCCGGCGGAGCCGCGGTCGTTCAGTCAATACGCCGGTCAACATTCGCGCGGGCCATGGCCGCGCCCGATGACAACGGGCCGCCTCTCGTGGTCAGGAGCCGCACTCCTGATCCAAGGGGCTCGCGTGCGCGTGCCCCCTCCTGAGCTCACAGGGTGGAGCTTCTTCGGCGCGGTCGCGGACTGGGCTGCAGCACGAGGCACCGAACCGGTGCCAGGAGAGCTGCATGTCCCTTCTGCTTCTCGACCTCGACGCCCGCGTCCGCGTCGCCATGATCGCGGAGCTCGATCGCGACCTCGCCGGCGACGGCCCCTTCATCTCGCCGCGGCTCACGCCGCCGGGGGTCGCGCTCGTGGAGCTCGTGAGCGTGGCGGCCCGCCAGGCCGCGACGGTCGGCCGGAACGAGGTCTGCCCTCGTGGTGCGCCCGGCGCGAACGGGAAGCGGAAGAAGTTCAAGAACTGCTGCCTGGTCCCGCTCGATCGCGTGGGGCCGCCGGCAGGGAGCGGCGGTGGACGACGAACTGATCGACGACCTGGTCGAGCGCGACGCGGCCGTGTCGGTGTGGCGCTTCCACGAGGAGCCGCGCGCGCTGTGGTCGGTGATCCGCGACTTCCTGGGCGGCGGCGGTCACGCGCCGAACGCGGCGCACGTGGCGCTGGCGCGCCTGCCGCTCGCGGGCGTCGTCACGCAGAACGTCGACGGCCTGCACCAGGCGACCGGGACGCGCGCGCCGATCGTCGAGCTGCACGGGTCGCTCCTGGCGACCCGCTGCGACGCGTGCGGCGCGCGCGGGCCGGCGTGCGCGGCGCTGCTCGACGGGCCGCTGCCGCCCCCGTGCGCCTGCGGCGCCGCCCTGCGGCCCGACGTCGTGCTCTTCGGCGAGTGGGTCGCGCCCGACCGGCTCGCGCGGGCGCGGGCGCTCGTCGAGCGCTGCGACCTCTTGCTCGTCGTCGGCACGGCGGCCGACGTGTCGCCCGCGGCCGACCTCGTCCGGCTCGCCGCGGCGCGCGGGGCGCCGGTCGCCGAGGTCAAGCGGCGGCCGTCGTGCCTGCACGAGGCGGCAGGTACGCGGCACCTCCCGGGGGCGGCGGAGGACGTGCTGCCGGCGGTCGTCGAGCGCCTGCGCGCGCGGGGGACGGCGTGAGCCTCGACGACGAGCTGCGCCGGCTCGAGCGCGCCGCGGCGCAGGGCGACCCGGAGGCGGCCGCGCGCCTGGAGGAGCTCCGCCGGCGCGCGGGGCGGCTGATCCCGGTGCCGTTAGTGATCCCGCCCCTCGGCGCGACCGTCGAGGAGGCGGAGGTCGGCGAGGTCGAGGTCCAGGTCGGGGCGCACGTGCACAAGGGCCAGCCGCTGGTCGTGCTCGAGACCGACAAGGTGTCCGTCGAGCTGGTCGCGCCGGCGGACGGCGTCGTGACGGCCGTGTCGGCGGGGGCCGGCGAGCGGCTGAGGATCGGCGCCGAGGTGGTGCAGCTCGCCTGCGCCGACCTGCCCGACGACGACCCGTGGGCGCTCCTGGCCGTGGCGCGCGCCGCGCAGGCGAGCGGGCACGCCGAGCTCGCCCTGCGCGCGCTCGACCGCGCCGTCCCGGCCGCCTCGTGCGGGGCGCTCTACCGCGAGCGCGACGCCGGGGTCGAGGGCGTCGCGCGCGCGGCGCTACGAGGCGCTCGGGCGGCGGGAGGCGCGGGCCGCTGGCGCGCCGCGCTGGAGGCGGCGCGCGGCGATGAGGCCCTGCGCGCCGAGGCGGCGGCGCGGCTGGCGGCGCTGGACGCCGGCTGACCCGCGCGAGGTGCCGCGGCTGCACGGCCCGACGGGCGCGCCATGTGAAGTCGGCTCGTGATGTAGCGGCCCGCGTCACTCACCGCTCCTCGACGGCCTCCCGTACGACGCGCACGCTCACGTCGATCTCGCGCAGCAGCGAGCGCTCCGCAGGGGTGAAGCCCTCGAACTGGTAGGGGCGGTACTGGAACGGGTGTGCGGTGCGCCACAGCACGTCGCCCGTCGGGACCTCCTCCGCCGGTCCCAGGAGCGGATAGAGGTAGGTCGCGTTCAGCAGCCACGTGCCAGGGGGCGCCCCGGGCGGGCGCGGCGGCGCGGGCGGCCCGAGCACGCTCGCGCGCTCCGCCATGGGCCCGAAGCGCGCGGCGACCTGCCGCTGCGCCTCGTCGGGGAACACGAGCCGCAGCGGGGCGGCGAACTGCGCGCCGGCGTGCGCGAGGAGCATGGCCCCGAGCGCCGCGCGGGCCGCCGGGGACCCCCGGCGCAGCCGGGGCGCCAGGGCCCACGCGGCCGCCAGGCAGAGGAACGGGATCAGCGGGCGGACGAGGCGGCCGTAGACGGTGAACGTCTGGAGCAGCGTGGAGCTGACGGCGAGCGCCGCGTAGATCCCGAGCACCGCTCCCACCCACAGTCCGCCGCGCGCCCGCTCGCCCGGGTCGCCACAGCGCGCGAGCCGGTGCACCGCGAGCGCCAGCGCGGCGAGCAATCCGGCGAGGAGCGCCTTCTCCGCCTCCCACAGGTACTCCCACGGCAGGCGCCAGCCCTCGGTGAACGCCCCCTGCGTCACGGTGCGGGCGAAGCTCCGCGCCTCGCGGATGTAGGCGCCTTCGAGCAGCAACCGGTCCAGCGCCACGACGAGGCCGACCGGGCTCGCCGCGCCGATCCCGAGCGCGACCGCGCGCCGCGCGCGCGCCCACCACGACCCGGCTCGCCCGGCCGCGACCGCGACGACGCCGCCGGCGAGCATCCAGGAACCGTTGTAGGTGAGGAAGGAGGCCCCGGCGAGGAGCCCGCAGCCGAGGCTGGTCGCGAGCCGCGGCGCCGGGCTCAGGGCAAGCCAGAGCGCCGCGAGCGCCAGCGCCAGCGCCGCGTCGTAGGGCTGCAGGTGCCGCGCGGGGTAGAACAGGCTGGTCGAGCAGGCGGCCAGGAGCGCCGCCAGGAGCGCCTCGTCGGGCGGCGCGCCCATGCGCCTGGCGAGCGCGTGCACGAGGCCGATCAGGGCCACGGACACGAGCGACAGGAAGAGGGCCGGCACCCAGAGGGTCCGCGTCCATGATGCGCGCGACTCGAGGGGCGCCCCGCGCCACACGAGGTAGAGCCCCTGCGCCAGCGCCGGGGCGGCGCCGACGTGGACCCAGCCGGTGTGCTCCGGGTCGAGGCCCATCTCGGCCGCGGCGGCGATGTCACCCTCGCGGAGGCGGAGGAGCATGAGGATCGAGCGGCCGAAGCGGCCCTCGTCGGGGAAGAAGGACTGGCCGCCGCCCAGCACCAGCGCGATGCGCACGGCGGCCGAGGCGAGGAGCAGGAGCAGCAGCGCTCGGCGCTCCCTGGACCTCCACCCCGTGCCCGCGGTCGTCACGGCGGCGAGCCTACACCGGGCGCCATCGTGCCGCAGGCCTCGCGGAGTCAGCCGCCTGCGCCGCTGCTCGGCGGTCCAGGCGCAGCGACCAGGCGGCGCGTCGAGGCGCGCGGCGACGAGGCCCTGCGCGCCGAGGCAGCGGCGCGGCTGGCGGCGCTGGACACGGGTTGACCCCACGCAAGCGCGGCGGCTGCACGGCCCGACCGCGTGCCATCGATCCCACCCTCCGTGCATGGAGGGTGACGCGTGCTCTGCGACAAGACGACCCTGCGTGCGCGCTACGACGCGATCCTGGCCGCGGGCTGCCTCGACCCGGCGCAGCAGGCGCGGGTCCGGGCGGGCGAGGCGCCGCCCGGGGTCGTGCTCCAGCAGAGCGGCGGCTCGAGCGGCGAGGCGCCCCTGCGGCTCCCCAAGGCCCGGGCCGAGACGGCCTGGCTGATCGACCGGCTGGCCGGGCACCACCGCCGCGTCTTCGGCGAGGCGCCCCGGCGCGTGGCGTTCGTCGGCGGCGTGACGCACCTCCAGGCGGGGCGCGTGGAGGGCCTGTTCCCCGGCGGCGTGACGCGCAGCTTCCGCCTGCGCGAGTGGGACGCGCTGGTCGCGTTCCAGCCGGACCTCCTCTCCTGCTACCCGAGCGCGGCGCGCGACCTCGTCGTCCGCGACGCCGCGGCGCTCGGCTGCGTGCGCACGCTGAAGCTCGGCGGCGAGACCGTCCTGCCGGCCGACCGGGCGCGCCTCCTCGAGCGCCTCCCGGGGGTCCTGCTCCTCGAGCAGTTCGGCTCGACCGAGATGCCTTGCCTGGCGCTCCGCGCCACGACCCGCGACGAGGACACGGGCTACGTCCTGAGCCGCGACCGCTACGCGTTCAGCTTCGAGCCGCCCGGCGAGGGCTGGCGCGAGGTCGTCGTGCGCGACGACCTCCCGGCGCGGGCGTTCCCGATCCCCGGCTGGTACCGCACCGGCGACGAGGCGCTCCTCGACCCGGGCGGCCGCGTCCTGGCCCTGCGGCGCCGGGGCGACCCCGCCGCGCCGTTCCTCGACGCGCTCGACGCGCTGGTCCGCGCGGGCTGCACGCAGGTGCAGGTGGACCTGCGCGACCGCACGCTGCGCCTCGAGGCCGGGCCGGAGGTGCGGCTCGAGCGCGAGGTGGTCCTCGGCGGCGTCACGCTCGCCGTCGAGCGCGGGCCGGTCTACCGGCTGAAGGACTCGAACAAGGCGCCGCTGGTCCTGGCGGCGGTGGGCCGCGCGCCGACCTGGCGCCGGCCGGAGGAGGAGGCATGAGCTCGCCGTTCACGATCACCACGGTGGAGGAGCTGCGCGCCGGCGTCGGCGAGCTGCTCGAGCGCGTCTACGTCGACGAGTGGGGCAAGCGCCTGGCGCCCGCCGCCGGGCGCACGCGCCGCGGATCGAGCCGCACGCTGATCGCGGTCGACCGGGGCCGCGTCGTGGGGACCGCCCGGCTCACCCGCGGCTCGGTCCTGCCGCTCGAGGAGCAGCGCCGCCTCCAGCTCCCGCACTTCGCCGCCGTCGTCCCGCTCGAGCGGCTGGCGGTCGGCGGGCGCCTCGCCGTCGCCGCGCCCCTGCGCTCGTCGGGCCTGGCGCACGACCTGCTGCAGGCCGCGATCCGCGCGGCGGTCGACGACGGCGTGCGGCTGCTGTTCACCGCCTGCCAGCCGCACCTGCTGAACCTCTACGGCCAGCTCGCGTTCACCCCCTACGGGCCGGTCTCGAGCAAGGAGGGCGTGGGCGTCCTGGTCCCGGTGGTCCGCGACCTGACCCCGGGCGACGCGGCCCTGCGCGACCTGATCGCGAGCGCGCCCGGTCACGCGGCGCGCTGCCGGCTCCCGGGCGAGCTCGGCGAGGCCCTCGCGGGGAGCCCGCTCGACCCGACCGTCGCCGCGGCGGTGCTGCGCAGCGCGGCCCTCGTCCCCTGCGGCCCGGGCGACCTCGTCGTCAGCCGCGGGCAGGCGGTCCGCACGCTGTTCCTCGTGCTCGAGGGGCGGATCGACGTCGTCGACGACGGGCAGGTCGTCGACGTCGTCGCGCGCGGCGAGTTCGCGGGCGTGGTCAGCTACCTGCTCGGGGTGCGGCAGCGCCGCGACCTGCGCGCCGGCCCCGAGGGCGCCCGGCTCCTGGCCCTGCCCGTCCAGGCCTTCGCCAGCCGCGGCGACGACGAGGCCGCCGCCGAGGCGTTCCTGCTGACCCTGGTCGCGACGCTCCGCGCGCGCTGCCCGCACGCGGCCGCCCGCCTGGTCAGCCCTGGAGGTGTCGCGTGAGCGTCCTCGTCGAGGGCAGCGGCACGGCGCAGATGATCGCGCGCTGCCTGGTCCTGCTCCGCGCCTCGGCCGGGCCCGCCGCGCCCGTGTCCGAGCGCGCCGCCCTGCTCGCCCTGGCGTTCCTGCGCGAGGCGCGCCCCCCGTGGCGCCGCGCGCTCGAGGCCGGCCTGGCGCGCGGGCGCCTCCGGCTGCTCGAGGCGCTGACGATCCCCGGCCTCGTCGGCCAGTACGCCCTGCGCAAGCGCTGGCTCGAGGACGTCGCCCGGCGCGCCGTGGCGGCGGGGGTGCGGCGCGTGGTGGTGGTCGGGGCGGGCTACGACCCGCTCGCCGCGACGCTCGCGGCCGAGCTCCCGCACGTGCGCTTCGTCGAGCTCGACCACCCGGCCACGCAGGCGCCCAAGCGGCGCGCCCTCGAGGCGCTCGGGCTCCTCGGCCCGGTCGAGCTCCTGGCCGTCGACCTCGAGCGCACGTCGCTGGCCGACGCCCTCGGCGGGCGCGCCGACCGCGCGCTGCCGACGCTCTTCGTCGCCGAGGGCCTCCTCATGTACTTCCCGGCCGCCGCCGTCGGCGCCTTCTTCGAGGACCTGGGCCGGGTCGCGGGGCCGGGGAGCCAGGTGGCGTTCAGCTTCATGGAGCCGGACGCCGGCGGCGGGCTGGCCTACCGCGGCTCGACGCGGCTGGCGAACGCCTGGCTCCGCTGGCGCGGCGAGCCCCTGCGCTGGGGGATCGCGCGCGCCGCGCTGGCCGACTTCCTTCACGGCCACGGCCTCTCGCTGCTCGAGACCGCCGCGTCCGACGAGCTGCGCGACCGCTACCTGCCCGGCGCCGAGGTCGCGCGGGGCGAGGTCCTGGCCCTGGCGCGGCTGGAGGGGCCCTGATGCCGACCGCGGAAGCTCGAGCGTGGCCGCGCCCCCCGCCTCCTCATGGCAGGGGCGGCGTCCGGAGGGACGATGAGTCCCATGTCCGACGGGTCCATGCCAGCGGCGTTCCTGGGCCACGGCAGCCCCATGAACGCGCTGGAGACGAATCGCTTCACGGCGGCCTGGCGGGCGTTCGGCGCGAGCGCTCCGCGGCCGCGCGGCATCGTCGTCGTCTCGGCGCACTGGTACGTGAACGTCACGGCGGTGACCGCCATGCCGTCGCCGCGCACGATCCACGACTTCTACGGCTTCCCGCGGCCGCTGTTCGAGGTGCAGTACCCCGCGCCGGGCGACCCCGGCCTCGCCGAGGAGGTCGCCGAGGTGGCGAAGCCCACCTCGGTCGGCCTGGACCACGACGGCTGGGGGCTCGACCACGGCACCTGGTCGGTGCTGGTCCACGCCTTCCCGCGCGCCGACGTCCCGGTCGTGCAGCTCTCGATCGACGCGCGGCGGACGTTCGACGAGCACCTCGAGCTCGGGGCGCGGCTGGCGCCGCTCCGCGCGCGTGGCGTGCTGGTCCTGGGCAGCGGTAACGTCGTCCACAACCTGCGCGAGCTCGACTGGTCCCGGCCGGACCTGGGCGAGGACTGGGCGCGGCGCTTCGACGACGCCGCGCGCGAGGTGCTGGCCGAGCGCCCGGCCGACGCGGCCGCGCTCCAGGGCCACCCCGAGTTCCGCCGGGCCCACCCGACGCCGGACCACTTCCTCCCCCTGCTGTACGTCGCCGGCGCGGCGGCCGCGGCGGGCAAGCCCCTGCGGCGGCTCGTCGCAGGGCACGCCTACGGCTCGATCTCCATGGCCGCGTACGGGCTCGCCGCGGCCTGCCCGGAGACCTCCGAGGGCGGCCCCGCCGCGAGCCTCCCGGACCCGCGCGTCGTCCCCCCGGCGGACGCGAACGTCTGATCCGAGGAGAAACCAGGTCGGGTCGATGCGCCACCTGCGCAGGAGCGGCGCGGACGAGGGGCCACGGAGGTCCCGGCGGCGGGTCGGGCGAGCCCCCGGTTCGCGCGCTCGCGCTGCAACGGCGTACGTCGAGCGGCCTCGCGCGCGCGGTGGCCGTTGGTCCCGCACGTGCGCTACCTCGGCACGAGGAGAGGGACGCCGCGAGACCGAGGAGCTCGCCGCCGGCGGGGTCACGGTCGTGTCTGGATCCCGGAGGAAGGTGAAGCATGCTCAAGCTGGCCATCATCATTGGGAGCACGCGCCCGGGGCGCGTCGGCGAGAGCGTCGCTCGGTGGGTCCACGAGGTGGCGCAGCGGCGCGACGACGCGGAGTTCGAGCTGGTCGACATCGAGGACTTCGACCTGCCGCTGCTGGACGAGCCGATCCCGCCCGCCATGGGCAAGTACTCGAAGCCCCACACGAAGCGCTGGGCGGCGAAGATCGCCTCCTTCGACGGCTTCGTCTTCGTGACGCCCGAGTACAACCACGGCATCTCCGGCGCGCTGAAGAACGCGATCGACTTCCTCTACGCCGAGTGGAACGACAAGGTGGCCGGGTTCGTCGGCTACGGCAGCGCGGGCGGCGCGCGGGCCGTGGAGCAGCTGCGGCTGGTCATGGCCGAGGTGCAGGTCGCGACGGTGCGCAACCAGGTCATGCTCTCGTTGCGCGAGGACTTCGAGGACTACAGCAGGTTCAGGCCGCGCAGCTTCCACGAGCAGGCGCTCGGTCAGGTGCTCGACCAGGTCGTCGCCTGGAGCGGCGCGCTCCGCGGCGTCCGGGAGGGGCACGCGACGTCCGGCGCGTCCACGCGCGGGTAGCGATGCGCGCGCTGCAGGTGCGGCCGGGGCGCGGGGGCGGGGCGGACCTGGTGTCCGTCGACGAGCCGTCGCCCGACGAGGGCTCCGTCCTCGTCGAGGCGCTCGCGCTCGGGGTGTGCGGGACGGACCGCGAGATCGTGCGCGACGAGTACGGCGCGCTGCCCCCCGGCGACGAGGCGCTGGTGCTCGGGCACGAGTCGCTGGGCAGGGTCCTCGCCGCGCCCGCCGGGTGCGAGCTCGCGGCGGGCGACCTCGTGGCCGGCGTCGTGCGACATCCCGACCCGGTCCCCTGCTCGAGCTGCGGCGCCGGCGAGCCCGACATGTGCAAGAACGGCCGCTACACCGAGCGCGGGATCAAGGGGCGGCACGGCTTCGGGCGCGAGCGCTACCGCCTCGAGCCGGCCTTCGCGATCAAGGTGCCGCCCGCGCTCGGCCACCTCGGCGTCCTCATCGAGCCCGCGAGCGTCCTGGCGAAGGCCTGGGAGCACATCGAGCGCATCGGCCGGCGCGCGCACTGGGCGCCGCGCAGGGCCCTCGTGACGGGCGCCGGCCCCGTGGGTCTGCTCGCGGCGCTCATGGCGCGGCAGCGCGGGCTCGACGTCCACGTCGTCGACCTCGCGCGCGACGGCCCCAAGCCGCAGCTCGTGCGCGACCTCGGCGCCACGTACCACGTGGTCGACGTGGCGAAGGCCTGCACGACCGCCGACGTGATCGTCGAGTGCACGGGCGCGCCCGCGCTCGTGCTCGAGGCCATGCGCTGCAACGCGGGCGGCGGGATCGTGTGCCTGGCGGGCCTGTCCGGCTCGAAGACGCTGGACGTGGACGTGGGCGCGCTGAACCAGCGCCTCGTGCTGCACAACGACGTGATCTTCGGCACGGTCAACGCGAACCGTCGCCACTACCGCGACGCGGCGGAGGCCCTGCTCGCCGCCGACCGCGCCTGGCTCGAGCGGCTCATCACCCGGCGCGTGCCGCTCGCGCGCTGGGCCGACGCGCTCGAGGCGCACGAGCACGACGTCAAGGTGGTGATCGACTTCGCCGCGTAGGCGGCGGGAGGGCGGGGATGCCCGCACGGATCGAGGACTACGGGCTCCTGGGCGACTGCCACTCGGCGGCGCTCGTCTCGCGGGACGGCTCGATCGACTGGCTGTGCTGGCCGCGCTTCGACTCGCCCGCCTGCTTCGCGGCGCTGCTCGGGACCCCGGACCACGGGCGCTGGCGGATCGCGCCCGAGGGCGCGGTGCGGCGCTCGAACCGCCGGTACCGCGACGGGACGCTCGTCCTCGAGACCGAGCTCGAGACGGCCGAGGGCGTCGTCGCGCTCATCGACTTCATGCCGCCGCGGGCGGACTGCCCCGAGCTGGTGCGGATCGTCGAGGGCCGGCGCGGCGAGGTCCCCATGCGCATGGAGCTGATCATGCGCCTCGACTACGGCTCCGTCGTGCCGTGGGTCCGCCGCACCGAGGGCGGTCTGCGCGCCAACGCCGGCCCCGACACGCTGCACCTGTTCACGGACGTCGACATCCACGGCGAGGACTTCCGGACGCTGGCCGAGTTCTCGGTGAAGGCGGGCGAGCGCCGCACCTTCCAGCTCGTGTGGTCACCGACCTTCGGACCCTCGCGACCGTGCGCCGACGCGAGCGGGAAGCTCGAGGAGACCGAGCGCTGGTGGCGCGCCTGGCTCCGCGCGTGCTCTTACGAGGGGCCCTGGCGCGACGCCGTGCTCAGGTCCTCGCTCGTGCTCAAGGCGCTGACCTACGCGCCGACGGGTGCGATCGTCGCCGCGCCGACGACGTCGTTGCCCGAGGAGCTCGGCGGCGTGCGCAACTGGGACTACCGCTACTGCTGGCTGCGCGACGCCACGTTCGCGCTCTACGCCTTCCTCGTCGGCGGCTACGTCGACGAGGCCGCGGCCTGGCGCGAGTGGCTCGCCAACGCCGTGGCCGGCAAGCCGGAGCAGCTCCACATCATGTACGGCCTCGAGGGCGAGCGCCGCCTGCCGGAGCTCGAGCTGCCGTGGCTGCCGGGCTACGAGGGCTCGCGGCCCGTCCGCGTGGGCAACGCCGCGCACCACCAGCACCAGCTCGACGTGTACGGCGAGGTCATGGACGCGCTGCACGTCGCCCGACGCCTCGGCCTGGCCACGACCGAGGACAGCTGGCGCGTGCAGCGGGTGATCGTGCGCTTCCTCGAGCGCGACTGGCAGCGGCCGGACGACGGCATCTGGGAGGTCCGCGGGGGGCCTCGGCACTTCACCCACTCGAAGGTCATGGCCTGGGTCGCAGCCGACCGCGCCGTGAAGGCGGTCACGGAGTTCGGGCTCCCGGGCGACGTCGAGCGCTGGCGCCGCCTGCGCGACGAGATCCACGCCGAGGTGTGCGCGCGGGGGTTCGACCCGCAGCTCGGCGCGTTCGTCCAGCACTACGGCTCGAAGGTCCCGGACGCCAGCCTGCTCATGCTGCCCGCCGTCGGGTTCCTGCCGGCGACGGACCCGCGCATGGTCGGCACGGTGCGCCTCATCGAGCAGCGCCTGGTGCGTGACGGGTTCGTCGATCGGTACCCGACCGAGCGCGGCGTCGACGGCCTGCCCGGCGGCGAGGGCGCGTTCCTGCTCTGCACGTTCTGGCTCGTCGACAACCTGGCCCTGCAAGGCCGCCATGACGAGGCGCTCGAGCTCTTCGAGCGCCTCCTCTCGATCAGGAACGACCTCGGCCTGCTCTCCGAGGAGTACGACCCGGTCGCGCGGCGCCTGCTCGGCAACTTCCCGCAGGCCTTCTCTCACATCGGCCTGATCAACTCCGCGCGCAACCTGGCCGAGCACGGCGGCCCGGCGGAGGACCGCCGGGACCAGGACGCCCGCGCTCAGCGGCCGCTCGCGGCCGCCAGGAGGCGCTGACGGTCGCCGGCCTCCGAAGGGGCTCGGGAGCGCCCAGGTGGACGGTCTCGGTGGCGCTCCCAGGACCTGCACGTCGTCGCCGGTCCGGGGAGCCGGGCGGCGTTCAGGCCTCATGCGCGCGCCGCGCTGGCCGACCTCCTGCGCGGCCGCTACCTGCCCGGCGCCGCGGTCGCGCGGGGCGAGGTCCTCGCCCTGGCGCGGGTGGGGCTCACCTGACGACGCGGAAGCCGACGTCGTCCGCCCGCGCCTCGGGCGGCAGCCACGACCGGTGGGCCGAGCGCGCCCACGTCGCGTCCCAGGCGAAG
The DNA here is from genome assembly GCA_019636275.1 of Planctomycetota bacterium. Taxonomy (GTDB): domain Bacteria; phylum Planctomycetota; class J058; order J058; family J058; genus JAMLIC01. Next base: position 109,018 of record JAHBXY010000002.1, read on the forward strand.
CAGCCGCCGCGCAGCACGCGGCACACCCCGTAGGCCGGCCCGACCGGCGCCTCGGCGGGGCCCTCCTCGTAGGGGCCGTACCAGTCCTGCACCCACTCCCAGGCGTTGCCGTGCACGTCGTGGAGGCCCCAGGCGTTGGCGGGCTTGAGCCCCGCCGCGCGGACGCGCCCGCCCGAGTTGTCGCGGAACCAGCCGACGCGGTCGAGGTCGTGCACCGCGTCGCCGCTCCAGTAGGCGGTCGCGGTGCCGGCGCGGGCCATGTACTCCCACTCGGCCTCGGTCGGCAGCCGGACGGGCCGCGCGCCGCCGGCCCGCGAGAGCCAGCGGCAGAACGCGACGGCCCCGTACCAGCTCACGTCGATCGCGGGCTGCGTCGCCCACTCGGCCGGGTCGACGCCGGCGGGCGGGCGGTGCGAGGGGGCGAACGCGGCGTACTGGCGGTTGGTCACCTGCGTCGCGCCCGCCTCCCACGCGGCCGGGAAGCTCACGCGGCGGCGGGGCTGCTCCCAGGGGAAGCCCTGCTCGTCGGGCCGCCCGCCCATGACGAACTCGCCGGCGGGGATCGGCCGCCAGTCGACGAGGTCGCGCGGCGGCGCGGCGAGGCGGTCGTAGAGCGCCCCGGCGGCGTCCGGCGCGCCGTGGCTGCGGCGCAGGAGCTCGTCGAGGAAGAACAGGTCCTCGGGCACCTCGGTGCCCCGGGCCAGGGCCGCGTCCCACAGCTCGAGGGCCAGCGCGCGGGCCTGGGCGGGGCTCAGGAGCCGGGCCGTCTGCAGGTAGACCGCGCCGCGGAGCGGGCCGCGGAAGCACGGGAGCTGCCGGGCGAGCGCGTCGAGGGCCGCGTCGACCTCCAGCCCGTCGACGTGCGCGCGGCCGAGGGCGGTCGTGAGCTCGGCGAGGCCGGCGCGCCCGGCCGCGTCGTCGCCGATCCACCCGCCGACGCGGTACTCGACCGCCTTCACGAGCCCGACGCGGGCGGAGTCGCCGACGACCGACCACCAGTTGCGCATGCCCTCGATGAACGTGCGGGCGCGGGGGCGCTCGTCCTCGAGCGGCCGCGCGGCGGCGACGAGCGCGCGGAGCGTCGCCGGCTCGACGCGCCGCGCGCACTCGAGCCCGCGGACGGCGAGCTCGGGGTCCGCCTCGGCCAGCGCGAGCAGGAGCGCGTCGGGGCGCGCGAGCTCGCCGCAGAGGAGGACGAACGGCTCGGCCCACTGCGAGCGCTCCCCGCCCCGGCGCAGGCCGCGCGCCGCGTCCAGCAGGGCGGCCTCGCCCTGCTCCCGCGCCTGCCGGGCGAGGCGCCGGGCGGCGAGCAGCTCCTGCAGGCTGCGGTGCCAGAACCGCCACGGGGTGCCCCGCCCGTCGGGCTGGCCGAGGATCGCCGTGCGGTCGGCGAGCTCGGTCAGGAACTCCTCGGGCCCGGCGGCCCAGCGCGAGACGCGCTCGAGGCGCTGCCAGAGCGGCGGCTCGTCGCGGAGTCGCCGCGCGACGGCGGCCAGCGGCTCCGCCACGACGCCCTCGCCGGTGAAGGCGTGCGCGACCAGCTCCAGGGCCTCCTCGGCGGCGACCAGGTCGGTCATGCGCGGCGCGGCCTCGGTCCGGTGGAGCCCCTCGAGGAGCAGCTCGAGGACCTGCGTGTAGAGCTCGTGGCGGGTCCGCGGCGGCGCCGCGCCGCCCCCGGTCGTCGGATGCGGGCGGTGCTCGCCGAGGAGGGCCGCGAAGGTCAGGAGCAGGGGGGTGCGCCGCAGCTCCGGCGCGTCGAGCAGGCCTTCGGGCAAGGCCGACGTGGCCTCTGTCCGCCCCAGGCGGCGGAGGAAGTCGGCCACCTGCGCGTCGCTCAGCGGGTTGAGCGTGGCGATCTCGAAGCCGCCGGGGCAGCGCAGGCCCTGCGGCCGGCTGGTGACGACGATCGGAGAGGGCCACGCTGCCGCCGCGACCTTCAGCAGGCTGCGCACCTGCTCGCGCTTGACCGGCAGCACCTCGTCGAGGCCGTCGAGGAGCAGCACCAGGCCGCCCTGAGCCGCCAGCTCGACCAGCGCCGGGGCGTGGGCGCCCTTCGAGGCCAGGAGCGACTCCGGGAGGTCCGGCCGGAAGGGCTCCAGGGCCAGCTCGGCCAGCCGGACGACGACCGGGTGGTGCTCGGCGAGCTCGTCGCAGGCGAGGTCGTGGGCCAGGGCGTGGACGAGCGTCGTCTTGCCGGAGCCGACGTCGCCCACGACCAGCCAGCGCCCGGGGCCGTCGTCGCGCGAGCTCCAGAGGAGGCTCCTGGGGCGCTCCGCGGCGCGGGTCGGCGAGAGCGCCAGCGTCCGCTCGATCGCGTGGTCGCGCAGGGGCAGGGCGCGCGAGAGCGTCATGCCGGTCAGGAGGTTGGCGTTGCCGCTGTCCGCCGCGACGGCGGCGCGGAGGCGCTCCAGGTCCGACAGGGGCTCGCCGAGGGGCGCGGGGGTGTCCGCGAGCTGGAGCTGAGCGATCGACCGGGCGAGCGCCTTCGCCACGCTCCCGAGCGACCCCCGGCGCACGCGCTCGCCGCGCTCGATCCGGCGCAGCGTCTGGACGTCCACGAAGGCCTTGTCCGCCAGGCCCTCCTGGCTCCAACCCTTTGCTTCGCGAAGGGTTCGGACGAGCCCGCCGTTGGCACGTACCTCTCGCCGCATCCTGCCTACGTGACCCTCGATCGGATTGTAGCGGAGCTGCCCCAACCCTCGCCACGTCCAGTAAATACGCACCGTAGTTCCCGGTCTAGTTCCCTGTAGTTCCCTATGTGCGCCCTTCCTTCGAGGTGGTCCCCGAGACACCCTGGGCCCGGGACCTGTGCGATCCACGCGGTCGGTTGGCTGGCGGTCGGGGGAACGACCGCCAGCCGGGCACAGGGGGGAGAAGGGCGGATGGTGCGCCGCAGTCGCCGGAGCACCGAGCGCCGAGGTCCATGCGAGCGACAACCGGAGGCGAGCCTCAGATGAACCCGCCCGTGGACCTCGGCGCCCTGCTGGTGGTCCTGGAGTACGCTCAGGCGGTCCAGGACAGTGTGGCCGTGCAGCTCGAGTCGACGCTCGGCGAGCAGGCCCGGAGCCTGCTCGTCCAGCTGGAGCTGACGGCGTCGTTGAACTGACGACGCGTCCCCGAGCCGACCCCCGCGCCGACCGGCCGGCGTGCCGCCGACCGGCCGGCGCGGACGGCGGCCGGACGGTCCGCCGGCGTCGGGAGTTAGCTCGCGGTCTGCTTCATGCAACGGGACGGGTCGTGCAGCGACGGTCGCTCGCTGCGGAAGGACCCGTCATGAAGCTCCTGCACGTCGACTCCAGCATCCTCGGCGCGGACTCCGCCTCGCGTCGGCTCACGCAGGCGGTCGTCGACCGCTTCGCGCGTGCCGACCCCGGGCTCGAGGTCGTCCGCCGCGACCTGGCCGCCGAGCCCCTGGCCCACCTGTCCGGCGCGCTCCTGGCGGCCGCGCGCGGCGGCGCGACCGAGGTCGACGAGGCGGTCGCCCGCGACCTCGCCCGCGACCGTCAGGCGCTGGCCGAGTTCCTCGCCGCCGACGTCGTGGTGATCGGCGCGCCCATGTACAACTTCACCGTCCCCACGCAGCTCAAGGCCTGGCTCGACCGCCTGGCGGTGGCCGGGACGACGTTCAAGTACACGGCCGAGGGCGCGGTTGGCCTCGTGCGCGGCAAGCGCGTGGTCGTGGTCTCGACGCGCGGCGGCGTCTACGCCGAGGGCGGGCCCGACTTCCAGGAGCCCTACCTGCGCGCCTTCTTCGCCTTCCTGGGCGTCACCGACCTCGAGGTCGTCCGCGCCGAGGGCCTGGCCCTGGGGCCCGCGCCGCGGCAGCGCGCGCTCGACGAGGCGGCCGCGCGGGTCGCGGCGCTGGCCACCGACGCGGCGGGAGCGGTCGCCGCGTAGCGTCGGTCAGTTGAACTCCGACGCCGCGAGGAGCGGAGCGCCGGCGTGACACGCCTCGCACGCGGGCGGGAGGACCGCCCGCCAGCGCGCCGACACGAGCCAGGTCATGGGCAGGGCGCGCGCCGCGAGCATGGCCTTGGCGGCGTCGGGCTCCACGAGCCCGAACAGGTAGACCCCGATCACCTGGCAGCCGGCAGCCTCCGCGAGCGCGAGGAGGCGCTCCAGCGAGGCGGCAGTGGTGGCGACGTCGTTGACGACGACCACCGGCCGTCCTGGCGTCAGCCGCCCGGCCCGCAGCGGGAGGCCGAGCGGGCGCCGCCGGAGGTCGATCCGCGCCGTCGCGAGGCTCGCGCGGAGCTCGACGGCCACGGCGTGGCCCAGCGCGAAGCCGGCCGACTCGGGCGAGAGGACCGTGAGCTCGAGGCCGAGCGGAGGGTGCGAGGCGCCGAGCAGCCAGCGCGCGACCTGCTCGACGGCGGCGCGGTCGCGGCCGATCTGCGCGAAGCGGAGGAAGTACGGGGCATGGTGCCCGCTCTGGAGGGCGAAGTGACCCTGGAGGAGGGCGCCGGTCGCGGCCACGACGTCCAGCAGCGCCGCGGCCGGCACCCCGTTGGGTTCGACCGTGAGCCGCTCGGCCAGCTCCTCGCGATCGACGACGAAGCTCACGCGTCCACCGTGACGAGCTCGAGCTCCGCCACGGGCGCGGCGTCGGCCGAGGCGAGGCAGGCGCGCCGGCTGGCCGCCTGCAGCGCGCCCCGGCGCTGGTCGCGCAGGAAGAGCATCAGGTTGTCGTAGAGGACGAGCGCGCCGTCCGTCGGGATCCGCGTCGCCAGCTCGGCGTCCTGGTCGTCGAGGGTCCGCGCGTCGAGCCCGAGATGAAGCCGGAGGGACGCGTCCCACTTGTCCCGGAGGCGCGAGGTGCGGACGAACAGCTTCGTCCCGGCGGGGGCCAGGCGCTTGATCTTGTCGAAGAGCGCCGGCAGCCCGGCGCCAGGCGCGTCGTCGCCGAGCCCGCGCTCGACGAGCGCCTCGAGCTCGCTGGCGAGGCGGTGCTGGGCCGTGATCTCGGTCGCCCAGAAGACCCCGGCCTCGGTCTGACGCGCGAGGCCACGGTCGGCCGCCAGCTCCATCACGGAGTCGATCACGTCGTCGCTCGATCGCTCGCCGAGCGCCGCTGCGCACATGCGGCGAAGCTCGCGCGAGGAGACGCGCCGGGCCACCGCCAGCTCGACCACCATGTCGAGGACGAAGCCGATCAGCCCACGATCCGGCGGCCGGCCGGGCGCCTGCGCGAGGCGCTCGACGAGCCGCCGGCCGGGCGGCGTGAGCCGGTACCACCTCGACCGGCCGTCGGCGTCGGGATCGCGGTCGACCTCGTGGATCCAGCCGTTGCGGACGAAGGCCCCGAGCGCGCGGGAGACGACGGCGCGGTCGCGTCCGGTCAACTCCGCGAGCTCCGTGTTCCGCCGGGGAGCCGTGTCGAGGGCCTGGAGGAGCTCGGGCCAGCCGGAGCGCGCCTGCACGGCCCGGACGGCTGCGGCCAGGTCCTCCTCGGACTCATGGGCGAGGAGGAACCCGGCGAGCAGGTCGTCGAGCGCCGCGCGGTAGCCGGCCGAGTAGTCGTCCCCGTCGCCCAGGCTGGCGATCCCGGCCCTGACCGCGGCAAGCTCCGCGGCAGAACCCTTCGCGAGCTCGCGGCCGAGCTGCTGCCCGACGCTCTGGAGGGCGGCGCGCGCGCCCGAGCGCAGGCGCTCGAGGAGACGAACGAGCTTCATGGCGCTGCTCCCCCTTTGATGATGCCTCCATGACGGGGGTCGTCCAGACCTCCGTCAAGCATACGGCAATGACATTTATCACGAAGTCAATCATTTGTCAACTATGGGTGCCTGACGTCCACGATCGGATCTCCCAGGGTGACCAGGGTCAGGGAGCTGCCCTGCTGAGGGTCCAGCGTGAACGCCCGCGGCCCCGTGGTGCTCGTCCGTACCGGCCGGGCCACGATCGCCGTCGAGGCCCCGGCGGCGCGAAGGCCGTTGGCGACGAGAGTGGTCGCCTGGCAGTCGAGAACGAGCTGCTCCGCGCGGACGCAGAACTCGCCGGTGCGATCGGTCAGGGCCGGGACGAGCACGAGGGTGGCGCGGAGCGCGGTCGCGAGCGCCGTGGCCTCCGCATCCAGAAAGTCCTTACACACCAGCAGCAGGACCGAGGAGCGACCGCTCACCAGGAGCCGGAGCCGCTTCTTTGGCCAGATGTCCTCGTGCCGGTCGAGGCCTCCTGCCTCTCGGATCACGTAAGGGGCGTACTTCCGGTGCTCGTGCCGCCCTCCGGTGGTCAGCAGGGTCGTGACGTTCTCCCCAGGCTGATCGCGGTCTGATCTGGGGACGTGGCGGCTGCCCGCGACGACGCCGAACGGGGCCTCTCCGGGTCGTAGCCAGCCCTCCAGGGTGGCGAGCAGGGCGTCGTCCACGAGCAGCTCGGGGAGGACGACGAGGTGCGCGCGGCTCTCTCGCGCACGCTCCAGGAGCTCCAGGATCTCGGCGCGCACGCGCTCCCGGTCGGTGGGCCGCACGTCGTAGAAGAGGGGCTGGTCACCGCGCTCGTAGGAGTCCTTGTCCAGGTTGCCAGGTGCCAGGGGCGCGGGGCACGCGGCTCCGAGCCGGAGGTCCGGGCGTAGCGCCACGGGCGCGAGCGCGCCGTCGAGCCCCCACGAGAGCGTCACCTCGACTCCCCGTAGGTCGTCGGGCGCCAGGGTGAACCGCAAGGTCCGGTCCGTCGGTGGCGTCGTCGTCTCAGGGTTCGTCGTGAGGCGCACGTCGTCCCCGAAGGTCGTCCGGTCTGGCGGCCGGATCGGGACGAGCGCCCGGGGCGTGACCGCGAGCTCAGGGCCGTGTAGCCGCTGGAGCTGCTGCGTGATCGCGTCGGCGTGCTCCGCCGAGAGGTGCCCGGCGAGGAGCCATGCGACGACGACCTCCGGCAGGGCGTCTACAAGAGCCGCGTCGACGGCCGCACGGAGCTCGTCGAGCTCCTCGGCGAAGAGCTCGTCGTCGTCGAGCGCGCGGACGCACGAGCGGAGCGCGACGTCGTGCGCGTGGAGCATCCGCGCATTCTCGGGCGCGACGAGCGCGACTCGGAGCGCGCCCGCGCCGTCCCGGCACTCGGCGAGGAGGCCCGCGAGGAGGGTCGACATGGCGAGTGGCGGCGGACCGGCGAGCAGGTTCGAGACCATCGCGAGCCTCCCCGGCGGCGATCCATCACTCTATGTCGCCCTGGTCACCAGGCGCAAACACTCACAGCGGCCGTCGCTTGTTCTGATGTCCACGTTTGGGCGCGCGGCTCGATGCTCCGATCCGCAGTGAGGCACCTGTCGCCCTCGCTCCGGCCGCTGCGCGGCCTCCGCTCGGGGATGCGCGCCACCGCTCGATCTGCTCGCTTCGCTCTCAGGTCAAGCGGCGAGCGCGGTCACTGTCCCGGCGAGCCCTCGATCACGGCGGCGCTACAAGTCGGAGGGCTTCCGCCGGCGACCTGAACTCGGCTCAACCGGACGGCGCTGCCGGCGGGCGACGAGCGTGGTGCTCAGCGCCGAGCCAGGCGCTTTGCAGCCCGGTCGACAGCCTCGCGCGTCACGGTGTCGTCTGCGAGACGGGCGTTCCCGTAGGCGAAAGAACGCCGTGCGTGGTCGGCCAGACGCCCACTGCTCTGGCTGACGGGGTCGCAACCAGCCCCTGCAGCCTACGCCCCCCCGAAGACCGCCGTGACGATCGCCCGGCGCAGCCCTTCGGCCGCGCGGCCGGACACGTAGGCCTCGGTCACCTGCTCGAGGTCGACCTCGAGCCCGACGACGCGGCCTGGGCGGCCGGCGCGGGGGCGGCCGACGAGGTCGTGCGTCGCGCGCAGCCGGACGCCGGCGCCCGGGACGAGCGCGGGGAAGAGGAAGGCGTTTCCGACGGCGTCGAGCGGCGGGCCCTGCGGGTCGACGAGGTCCGAGTGGAGGAGGCGGTAGAGGACCTGCTTGCCCAGGTCCGGGGTGCCGGGCAGCGCCCCTGCGTCGTAGTCCTTGGCGTCGAGCACCAGGAGGACCGCGCGGCCGTCGGGCAGGCGGTCGCGGACGACGACGTCCGGCCGGAGGTTCAGGCCCGGGAGGAGCGAGCCGTCCGGGAGGCGATAGGTGCCGCGCAGGCCGGCGCCGCGCCCCTCGTCGCGGAGGGCGACCTGGAGCATGCGCTCCCACACGTGCGCGTAGCTGCGGGCGAAGAGGCCGCGGACCTCGGCCCCGCGCTCCGAGGCCTCGCGCGCGGCGTGGTAGCGGCGCAGGAGAGCCAGGAGCCGGCGCGGGCGGTCGGCGAAGCACACGCGCTCGCCGCGCTCGATCCGGTCGAGCGCCTCGGTGGGCGGGATCGGCGGGCGCTCGCCGGCGCCGCCCAGGCCGAAGCGCGCGCCGATCTGCTCGCACGTGGCCTCGTGCAGGTCGGTGAGCTCGTGGCGCGGGTCCGGGCGCACGGAGCGTCGCGGCAGGGCCCGGAAGACGACCCCGGTGCGCCCCTGGACCGGCGCGCCGTCGCGGAGCGCCTGCGGCCAGAGCACCCGGCCCGGGACCTGGTCGTGGACCCGGGGGGCGCTGACGAGCAGCGGGCCGCGCTCGACGAAGTCGCGCCAGAGGAGGAGGGCCGCCTCGACCTGGTCGACGAGGTCGCCCGGGTCGCCGACCGCGACGAGCGCGCCTTCGCGCGTGGCCAGCGCCGGGTCGTCGACGGCGCGGCCGCCCGGACGCTCGCGCGCGTAGCGGGCGAGGCTGGAGACGAACAGGGCCACGCGCTCCAGGGCAGCGCCGGGGTCGAGCGGCGCGCCCGCGTAGCAGCGGGGCAGGACGACGACGAGCCGCCCGCCGACGCTGGCGAGCCCCGGCAGGAGCGAGGGCGCGCCGTCCGCGGTGGACCACGCCTCCGGCGGCAGGCCGGCGGCAGGGTCGAGCGGCTGGCCCGCGACCAGGAGCCGGACCGGCGCGGTCACCCGGCCGGGCCGTCAGGCGGCTCGTCGCCGGCGTCGTGGCGCCCGAGGGCCGCGAGGACGTCGCCCTGGAAGACGTGCCGCCCCTGGTCGTAGCGGGCGAGGAGCGCCTCGTAGGTGACGACGTCACCGCGGAAGACTCGCGCCGGGCGGTCCCGGAAGACGGTCGCCCACAGGTAGAAGAGCACCTTCGACTTGAACTCGACCGCGTCGACGAGGACCTCGCCCACGGGCGGGCGAATGAACCAGGGGCCCATCTGCTTGTCGTCCGAGCGGGCGTGGTCGACGATCGCGCGGTTGAGCGTCTGCATGAGCGTCATCCACGACACGCCGGTCTCGTCGGCTGCGTGGAGGCGGACGCGGGCGTTGGGCTGCCGCGGGGTGTCGACCCCCATGTAGGACATGCCCCAGCGCCGCCGGAAGGCGGTGTCCATGGGGAACAGGCTCTGGTCCGACGTGTTCATCGTCGCGTAGAGGTAGAGGTTGCCCGGGAGGCGGAGCTGCCGCGTGGCCTGGTCGAACACGGGCGAGCCGGTCACCTCCCGCTCGAGCCACGCCGCCCACTCGGCCGAGGGCACGATCCCGTACTGGCTCCAGCCCTCGTGCTCGCGCGCCTTCGCGTCGCCGGCCCGGTCGAGGAGCTGGAACACGTCGCCGAAGATCGCCGCGCAGTTGCCCCGGTTGATCTCCTCGATCACCAGCACGACCGGCGCAGCCGGCGAACGCGCCGCGAGCGCGAGCGCCTGGCTGAACGGGCCCGGCTCGAAGCGGTAGTAGGTGCGCGGCTCGCGGTCGCGCTCGACGCCGTCGGCGTCGACGAACGTCGCCGTGGTCCGCAGCCAGCCCACCGCCGGGCGGTAGCTGCCGACGAAGTCGAAGTAGCTGTACTCCGGGTGGAAGGTCACCCGCTTGACGTGCTCCGGCCGCGCGTCGAGGTGCTTGGTGACGATCTCCTGCACCTGGTAGCTCTTCCCCGTGCCGGGCGGGCCGAAGAAGATCACGTTGCGGTGCCGCGCCCAGACGCTCTCCTCGACCTCTTCCGGCCCTTCCTCCTCTTCGACGGCGTCCGTGACGTCGAGCACCTCGTCGCCCTCGAGGCCGTCCGTGAGGCCGTGCAGGAGGTGCCCGAACTGGTTCAGGGGCAGCGTGTCGACCCCGCGCTCGCGGAGCGCGCCGGCGACCGTGTCGCGCTCCTCGGGGATCAGCAGGGCGGCGACCTCGGGGGCGCTCGGGTCGACATGGAAGAAGCTGTAGACGTTCAGAGACGTGGTCCGGCGCTCCGGGCTCTCGACGGGGATGCAGAGGCCACTCCCGTACTGGTTGAGCGAGACCGTCTTGTTGACGCTCGAGCGGAGCGCCTCCGCGCTCCAGCGCCAGTGCTTCCGGTGGGCTTCGTGAAGCAGTCCATCGGCGTAATCGGCCGGGATCTGCTCCAGCCTGTCGACCATGCTCTGCGTGACGCGGACACGGATCTCGTCGCCCACGAGGAGTCCGTCGATCCGACGGTCACGCTGCCCCTTCCAGTAGAGCGGGAGGACGACCTCCCGCCCCGCGCGCTCGGCACGTTCCTGGAGGATCGCCCACAGGTGGGCGCGCCAGGCGTTTCCGCCCGGCTCGACCGCCCGCTCCCGCCGGAAGCTGGCGAACTCGCGGACGAAGCGCGCGATCGAACCGACGAGCTCGGGCGCGCCGATCTCGCCCAGCAACGCGACCGGGCGGCCGTCGACCTCGACGACCTCGCCCTTCCAGGCCTGGAGGAACTGCCGCCACTGCTCCTGGCCGCTGAGCCCGCCGACGCGCCCGAGGTGGACCTTGCCGTCGGGGCCGCGGAGGAACAGGCCGCTGAACTGGCGCGAGCGTCCTTGCCGAGGGGTGTTCACCTCGACCGCGCAGCGATCGTTCTCCTGGGGGTCGCCGATCCCGAGGAGGCAGCAGTAGCGGTCCTCGCGCCCCTCGTCGAAGGCGGCCCAGAACTCCTCGCGCTCGAGGACGTGGACGGGGAGGTTCGCCTTGCGGCCGCTGGCGCGGACGATCGGCAACGTCCCCGCTGGCCGACCGGCCGTGCTGCACTGCTTCTCGAGCGCCTGGAAGCTGTCGCGGAGCTCCGCCGCCGACTCGACGACCTTCACGAGCGCACCGCCTGCTGCGCGCCGACGATCCGGGCCCGGAGCTCGTCCTTCGACCGGCCGCGGTCGTCGAGGTCGAGGGCGCGGCAGACCGCCTGGAGCTCCTCGCGCTTGAGCGGCTCGAGCACCGCATCGAAGCCGAGACCGGCCTGGAGGATGCCGGCGCGGGCGGCGTCGAGGGAGCGGCGGTCGGCGAGCGCGACGTCCCGCGCGTCGGCGATGCGGTGGAGCGCGTCGCGCTTGAGGGCGGCGAGGACCGACGCGAGCAGCGCGTCGCCGGGCCGGGCGCCGTTGGCCTTCTTGGCAGAGGGCGTGGGACGCGCCGGGGGAGCTGGAGGGGGCGCGGGCGGCGGGGGTGGATCGGCCTCGGGGCTGCCGGCGGCCTGCAGCGGGGCCGGCTCGTCGGCTCTCCTGCGGCGGGAGGGCTTCCGGGTGCTGGTCTCATGCGCGCGCTCGGCGCGGATGCGGTCGAGGAGGACGCTGGCGGGCTCGTCGTTAGGGTCCTGAGGGACGAGTTCGCCGCGGAAGGCCTTGGCGAGAATCGCCTGATCAAATCGACCGAGAGCCTCAACCTGGTCTCGAACGCTCCGCTCGATTGCGTCAACCCATCTCAATAGGCTAGCGACGATGCGGACAATCTCAGCCTGCTCTGTAAGGGTTGGAAGAGGAATGTCGATGCCCGCCACCTTCGACAACGAGAGATTGTAAAGTCCGCTCACGGACGTCGCTGCGCGTTCGAGTCGTTCGCGACCACCTGGTGAGGCGAGCCATTCCAAGAGGAACCTAGAGTCGATACCTCCACGTGCTCGAACTCGGATCAGGTGATTCTGGTGCCGAGCGTCGGGAGTGTCCGCGTCCCAAATGGCCACTCGCCCGATCTGGTCACGAGAGCCGTTGCCTTCAACTACGAGAAGGTCGCCACGTTCGAGCCGCGCCTTGTCGCCGTCCGATGGAAGAAGGCCAATCAATCCTATCTCCGCGATGTCAATGCGTCGGAAGCGGACCGCCGCAACCGACACGAGCGGCACCTGACGAGTGGCTGCGCTGCGCTTCTCAGCGTGGCGAGTGAGTCCACCGTCTACGTCAGCGACTTCCCCGACCGAGGACCAGCACCAACCATCCGGCACCCATTCAGGGACGCCAGTCTCGCCTCTGGGATGGGGCTGCAGCCCGCGGGACGCGCGGATGCGCTCCAGAAGGACCGACGCGGGCTCGACGTCTGGGTTCTGCTTGCGCCAGTCGGCGGTCAGGTCGCCACGGAACGCCTCGGCGAGGACCGACTGACGGAACCGCTCCAGGAGCGCCGACACCTGCTCCAAGGCGTCACGCGCCGCGCGGCTGCGGGCCGTCAGCGTTTCGAGCTTCGCGACAATGCGGCGCTGCTCATTGAATGGCGGCAACGGGAACTGCATCTCGCGAAGGACTTCGCCGTTGATCTTCGGCATGTTTCCCGCAGTCCCCGTGGCTCGTGTCCGGAAGTAGCGACTGCCGTCGATGCTGTTGAGGTACCGCCACGCGAGCGTGCGAGTAACTGGCTCGCCGATGCGCACGCGCATCATGAGGTCTGGATAGACGTAGGTGCTCGGAGGCCCCTCGTAGATCGCTGTGCGACCGAGGTAGTGGAGCGAGTTCGCCCGTTGGACGAGAACGTCACCAGGCGCGAGCCAGCACTTCGCCTCTGGGGGCACAGTTTCGTGGAGAGGCTTGATCGTGTCCTCGTTGATGATGAACCGCCCTTGAGTGGTGGCGCTCAGCTTGAAGGAGGGCGTGCCCGTTGCGTTCGGCCCACCGGCCGGCGAGTAGCCATTGGTCGGACCCTCGTCGAGAAGCTCCGCAAACCGAGCCCATACCCACCCACGAGGGATCTGCCAGGGCGCCTCCGCCACTAGCACTCCCCCTCCCCCTCCAGCGCCGCCGTCAACGTCTCCATCTCCGCCATCGCCGTCCGCAGGTGCTCCATGATCTCGGCGGCGATCACCTCCGGCTCCGGCAGGTCGTCGGCGTGCTCGACGCTCTCGTCGCGCAGCCAGGTGATGTCCAGGTTCCAGTTGCGCTTCTCGACGAACGCCCGGTCGAACCGCCGGAACCGGCCCTCCTCGCCCTGGTCCTCGCGCGCCGCCTTCCCGTGAGGATCGTCGCCGAACGCGGCCTCGAACCCGCGGAAGTGCTCCCGCGAGAGCGGGGTCCGCTTGCCGAAGCTGGGCATGTTCGTGCGCAGGTCGTAGATCCAGACCGCCTGGGTGTTGTTCTTCTCGGTCTTGCCGCGCGTGAAGAACAGCACGTTGGTCTTCACCCCCTGCGCGTAGAAGATCCCGGTCGGCAGGCGCAGGATCGTGTGCAGGTCGCACTTGTCCAGGAGGTCCTGGCGGATCTTCACGCCGACGCCGTCCTCGAAGAGCACGTTGTCGGGGAGCACGACCGCCGCCCGGCCGCCGGGCTTCAGGCCGCGGTAGATGTGCTGCAGGAAGGCGAGCTGCTTGTTGCTCGTGGGGAAGGTGAAGTCGTCGCGCGTCGGCCCGCCGCCGCCCTTCTTCGTGCCGAAGGGCGGGTTGGTGAGGATCACGTCGGCCTTGGGCAGGTCCTGGCCGGCCTTGCCCAGCGTGTCGCCCAGGACGAGCTCGCACTCGATCCCGTGGATGATCGCGTTCATCATCGCCAGGCGGTGCGCGTCGCGGACGAGCTCGACCCCGCAGAACGCCTGCCGGCGCTGGAAGAGCTGGAGCTGCGTGGGCAGCTCGTAGAGGTCGTCGGTCTGCTGCTTGATGAACGTGTCGGCGGCGATCAGGAAGCCGCCGGTGCCGAGCGCCGGGTCCTGCACGACCTCGCCGGGCTTCGGCTTCACGAGCGACACCATGCACTCGATCAGCGGCCGCGGCGTGAAGTACTGCCCGGCGCCGCTCTTGACCTCGGTCGCGTTCTTCTCCAGCAGCCCCTCGTAGAGGTCGCCCAGCCCCTCCTGCCTGGCGTCGTACCAGTCGAGCGCGTCGATGTCGTCGATCAGCTTGCGCAGGTTCTTGGCCTTCTCGATCGACGTGGCCGCGCCCGCGTAGACGAGCTGCACCCGCGGCGCGCTCTCCGTGCCCAGGTCGAGCAGGAGCTGCTTGTAGAAGCGGAGCAGGTCGACGCCGTCGCGCCGTTGCACGCGCCCCTGGGCGTCCTCCTCCCACAGGAGGTCGGTCCAGCGCATCCCCTCGGGGAGCTGCGCCTCGGTCCCGGTCTCCTGGGCCATCTTGAGGAACAGGAGGTAGGTGAGCTCGTTGACGTACTGGTGGTAGGTCACGCCGTCGTCGCGCAGGACGTGGCACAGGTTCCAGAGGCGCTGGACGATGTCGTAGGTGCTCATGTGCCGGCTCAGGCCGCCGGGTCCTCCCAGATGGTGTCGTGCAGGTCGGCGAGCAGCTCGTCGAGCCGCCCGTCGAAGACCTTGTCGATCTTGCGGAAGCCGCCGTCCGCCTTGAACTGGCCCGAGTCGAGCGCCTCGCGGTCGACGACGACCTCCTGCTTCACCTGCTTGCCGATCCGCTCCAGCCAGCGGCGCTGGGGCTGGGTCCACGGCTGCCGCGACAGGAGCCGCCGCACGGCCCGGTCGACGCGCTCCTCGAAGGAGAGCAGGGGCGAGTCGAGCAGCTCCTTGCGGATGAACCCGACGATCGAGGCCGCGATCTCGGCGTTCGTCCGGGCGCGCCAGGCCGTCTGCAGGTTGACCTCGGAGTAGCCCTCGGCGTCGAGGGCCAGCTTGAGCTCGCGGAGCTGCTGCCGCGTCAGGTCGCGCGGGCGCTGGGCCACGGCGATCAGCGCGGGGAGGGCGTCGCGGTGCTCGTCGAGGTAGCGGTGAAACGACTCCAGGTAGTCGTCGGGCCGCTGCCCGGCGAAGTCCTGGTCGACGGCCACGACCTCGTCGGCGTGCGTGGAGATCAGCTTCCGCCGCTGCCCCGACGTGACGCGGTCGAGCCACTCGGCGGCGGCCGGGTGGTCGCGGAACCAGGCGGCCGCCCCGTCGGGGCCCTCCTGGCGCAGCCGCGCCAGCCAGCTGTCGAAGGCGGCCCCGAACTGGGTCTCGAAGTCCTGCCCGTGGTCGTCGCGGAGCCGCTGCCCCTTGCGCTGGAGCTTGGCCAGGAGCTGCTCGAAGAACTCCCGCCGCGCCTCGGCGTGCCCGGCGGTGGCGATCACGTCGCCTATGAGCTGGCCGAAGGAGACGTTCGGGTTCGTGACTACCGGGTGCATGTCGGTGTGGTCCTTCAGCGCGGCGTAGAGGTCGACCGCGTCGAAGATGCGGAAGCGCTCCTTGTGGATCTCCCTGCACCGCCGGGTCGCCCGGCCGATCATCTGGTCGTAGAGGATCCGGCTGCGGATCCGCCGCAGGAAGACCAGGTTCACGATCTCGGGCACGTCGACGCCCGTGGTCAGCAGGTCGACCGTGACGGCGACCTTCGGGTGCGCCTCGTTCTGGAAGCGGCGGACCTTCTCCTCCGGCTTGTCGGCGCGGCCCGTGATCTTCTGCACCAGGTCGTCGTCGACCTCGCCGTAGCGCTCGTCGAGCGCCGCCTTGAGCACGTCGACCACGAGGTCGGCGTGGGCGTCGTCGACGCAGAAGACCAGCGTCTTGCCGGGGAGCGACGGGTCGACGTCCTTGACGATCTGGCGGCACACCGCCTCGTTGAAGGACCGGGTCACGACCTTGCGGTTGAAGGCCTCGACGTCGACGTGGACCTCGTCGGGCGTGTTGAACAGCTCGAGCTGCTGCCGCTGCGTGTCGAGGACCGTGACCTCGCTGCCCGCCTCCCAGGTGATCCCGTCGCGCGCGAGCTTCGTGGTGATCTTGATCGGCGGCTCGTGGTCGACGAGGTGCCCCTCGACCACGGCGCGGCGGTAGGAGTAGGTGAACACGGGCTGCCCGAAGATCTCGACCGTGTGCTTCGCCGGGGTGGCGGTGAGCCCGATCCGCACCGCGTCGAAGTGGTCGAGCACGCGGCGGTACTTGCTCACGTAGTCCTCGTGGCTCCGCCAGTCCTGCTCGGCCTCGGTCATGTCGCGGTCGAGGTTGTAGCCGCGGTGGGCCTCGTCGATCACGATGCAGTCGTACTGCCCGACCGAGGGTGCCGCGCCGCCCTCGCTCTCGAAGAGCCGCTGCACCATGCCTTGCACGGTGGCGAAGTGGAGGCGCGTCGTGGGCTCCGGGACGAGCTCTCCGATCTCCTTGACGTCGTAGATGTCGGTGAAGGTCTGCGCGTTCTCGAGGCGCACGCCCTTGAAGGCGTTGGCGGCCTGCGTGCCCAGGATCGTGCGGTCGACGAGGAACAGCACGCGCCGGAAGCGCTTGGCCTTCACGAGGCGGTAGAGCAGGCCGACGGCGGTGCGCGTCTTGCCCGTGCCGGTGGCCATGGCGAGGAGGACCTCGCGCCGGCCGTCGGCGATCGCCTGCTCGACGGCCTTGATCGCCTCGAGCTGGTAGTCGCGGACGTCGAGGTAGTCGGGCGGCTGCGCCCGGAGCGCGGCCAGGGCGGCGTCGACGTCCTGCTGGAGCGTGGCCAGGAGCTCGTCAGGCCGGTGCCAGCCCTCGAGGGCGCGCGGGTGGTTCGTCGGGCGCCGGGCGTCGAGGAACCAGATCCCCGAGCCCTGCAGGTGCTGGCGCAGGAAGGCGCGCCCGTTGGTCGAGAACAGGAAGGGGACCTTGTGGTCGCCCCACGGGCCCGCCAGGAGCTGCTCGTCGGTCTTGACCTCGTAGCCGCGCGAGTAGCGCTTGGCCTGCTCGATCGCGGCCGACACGTCGAGGTTCCGCTTCTTCGCCTCGACGACGCCGAGCGGCGTGAGCCCGGCGAAGAGCACGTAGTCGGCCGGGCCCGAGGCGGTCGGCCACTCGGCGATCGCCAGGTTCCGGCCCCGGACGGGCCGGGCGCCCTTCGACCAGCGGAGCGCGTCCGAGTCGGCCTCCCAGCCGGCGTCGCGGAGCTGGTGGTCGATCTGGCGGCGCGTCTCGGCCTCGCTGAGCTCGAGGTCCTGCCCGCCGGCCTGCGCCTGCCGGACGACCTGCTCGACCTCGGCGCGCGGCCGCTCGGCCACCTCGGCCGCGACCCGGGTCACGGCCTCCCGCTCCTTCGCCTCGAGCTCGGCGAGCCGCGCCTCGACCTCCTGGGCCAGGGCCAGGGTCGCCTCGAGGTCGTCGCCGCGCTCGCGAGCGCGGGCCTCGGCCTCGGCGCGCAGGCGCGCCTCCTCCTCGGCGACGCGCCGGGCCTCGGTGGCGGCCTCCTGGCTGCGGGCCAGCTCGGCGCGGGCGGCGTCGAGCGCGGCGCGCAGCTCGGCGGTCGCCGCGCGCGGGTCGGGCGGCGGCACGAACGGCCCCGGCTTGAAGCCCTGGTGACCAGCGACGTCGCGGTGGAACCACACCGCCAGCTTGCGGCACATGCGGAGCTGGTGGAGCGCCTCGGCGTGGTCGCCCTGGTGCTCGTGGGCGGCGCGGTTGCCGGCGCGCCGCAGGTCGTGGAACACCCGGTGGACGTCCTGCCCCTGGAGCGGGCCCTCGTCCCAGAGGCGGTCGAGGAGCCGGCGCTGGTCCAGGCCCGGCTCGCACGGCACGCCGGTGTGGGCGGCCACGGCCTGGGCCAGGTGCTCGCCGAACGCGCGCAGGGAGATCAGGGCGACGACCGGCGCCTCGGCGAAGAAGCGCTCGGCCTGGGCGCCCAGCGTGTCTAGGAGCGGGTGCCGCGCGGCGAGGAAGCGAAAGTTGGCAGACGCCGGCGCACCCATGACGGTCCGGAGTCTACGTGTCCGGCCGGGGACGCTCCACCGCCTTCGCCGGATCGTGCGCCCGCCTGGGCGGCAGGCCGAGGAGCTTGAACACCCAGTCCGGATCGGCCGGGTCGACGGCCGGCGCGTGGCGCGCGACCAGCGCCCGGTGCGCGTCGAGGGCGGCCTCCCGCGAGGTCGTGCGGCGCGTCTCGACCTCATCGGCGTCGGGGCGGTCGGGCCAGCCGGCGGCGAAGACCGTGGTCTCGTAGCGCGACCGCGGGCCTGGTAACCGGACCGTCGACACCACGACGCCGTGGGGCAGACGATCCCGGGCCACGACCGGGCGGTCGTGGGGCCGGTGCGCCGGAGGTGGGGTGCCCATGGCGGGCGCTCCTGTTCGTCGTCCCGGGGCGAACAGGAGGCGAACATACGTGGCGCGTCCGACAGGCCGGCGGTCTGCGGGCGGGTGCGGGAGGCGCACCGCTTCCGTCGTCGCGCCGAGGCGTGCACGATGAGGCGAGAGGTGCTCGGGTGATCGAGGCCGACGTCGGCGGGCGGACGCTCCAGATCGTGCGCGGGGACATCACCGCCGAGCAGGTGGACGCGATCGTGACCGCGGCCAACCGGTTGCTTTGCGGCGGCGACCAGGCCGGCTGGGGCGGCGGCGTCGACGGCGCGATCCACCGGGCGGCCGGCCCCGAGCTGCTCGCGGCGTGCGCGGCGATCGGCGGCTGTGCGCCCGGCGACGCGGTCGCCACGATCGCCGGCCGCCTCCGGGCTCGGCGCGTGATCCACGCGGTCGGCCCGATCTGGGGCGCGCACGGCGGGGCCGAGGACGCGCTGCTGGCGTCCGCGCACCGACGCAGCCTGGAGGTCGCCGAGCAGGAGGGGTGCGAGTCGGTCGCCTTCCCGGCGATCTCCTGCGGCGTCTACAAGTTCCCGCTCGAGCGAGCGGCGCCGATCGCGCTGGGCGCGGTCCGCGACCACCTCGTCGGGCCCGCGTCGCGCGTCCGGCTCGTGCGCTACTGCCTCTTCGGCGACCGCGAGCTCGAGGCCTTCGCAGCCGCGCTCCGGCAGCTCGCCGGGGGCGACGGTCGCGTGAAGCTCGCCGCTCCCTGAGACCGACGCGCCGTCAGGCGGGGACGAGCGCCGGCGGCGGCGCGCCGAGGCGCACGAGGTGGCGGAGATGCGCCCGGAGCGCGCCGACGACCGTCGCGTGCTCGTGGACGGCGACGCCGTGCCGGGCGCAGACGGCGCGCACGATCTCGGCCAGCGCCGGGTAGTGGCGGTGGCTCACGCGCGGGAACAGGTGGTGCTCGACCTGGAAGTTGAGGCCGCCGACGTACCAGGTGAGCAGGCGGCCGCCGCGCGCGAAGTCGGTCGTGGTCGCGAGCTGGTGCTCGACCCAGGGCTGCGACAGCGGCGGACGGGCGAACTGCACCGTGTCGACGGCGTGCGCGAGCTGGAACACGGTGCCGAGCGTGAGCCCCTGGACGGCCGAGACGAGCGCGTAGCCGAGCAGGTAGGGCAGCACGGGGACGACCATGAGCGGGAGGACGATCGCCCAGCCGACGAAGAACAGCTTGCCCGCGAGGAGCTGCGCGAGGCTCCAGCCGCGCGGGCGCGGGAACGAGTGGCGCCCCGTCCTCCCCCGGACCAGGGTCAGGAAGTCGTCGAAGAACACCCACTTCGTGGGGAAGAAGACGAACAGCGGCACCCAGTAGAGGTGCTGGAAGCGGTGGAACCAGCGGCGGCGCTGTCCGTCGGACAGGCGGAAGATGGGCTGGAACTCGATATCGTCGTCGAGCCCCTCGACGTTGGGGTAGGTGTGGTGCAGCACGTTGTGCTTGTGCCGCCACAGGTAAGAGCTGCCGCCCATGAGGTCGAGGCTGGCGCCGGCGGCCCGGTTCAGCCACGGGCGGGTGGAGAACGCCCCGTGGTTGCCGTCGTGCATGACGTTGAACCCCACGGCCGCGAGCGCCAGGCCGAGGGAGACGGCGAGCGGGGCGGCCGTCCACCAGGTCGTCGCCGCGAACAGGAGCAGCACGTAGGAGGCGATCACCCAGGCGAGGAGGACCGCCGTCTTGAGCAAGGCGGGACGCCCGCCCGCGGGGTCGAGCCCCGTGCGGGCGAAGTAGGCGTCCACCTCGGCGTTGAGCTCGGCGCGGAGCGAGGAGTGCGCGGGGAAGCTCGGGCGGGGGGCGTCGCTCAATCGAGCGCGGTCCCGACCACCCGCTCGAGCGCGGGCCAGAGGTCGTCGACGACGTGGGCGCGGCGGTCCTCGACGGGCAACCACGCGAACCCCTCGCTCGTCTGACGGCGGTAGGCGTCGAAGGCCTGGAGCGCGACCCGGAGGAGCCTGCGCCGGAGGTGCGGCCGCGCGAACGACCGCTCGTAGGCCAGGATCCCGTAGTAGAAGCACTCGGCGTCGGCGTCGATCGGGTGCTCGCGGTAGTGCGCCTCGAGCAGCGCGAGGGCCGCGTCCTCGTCGACCACGACGGCCGGGGCCGAGAAGTCGACGTAGCGCGCCCACACGTAAGCCTGCACGGCCTCGCGTGTGAGCGGTTCGGCGCCCACGGCGGGCGCCGTGAGCGTCATGGGATCGAGCATGATGGGTCTCCCAGCCTGCGAAGTAGAGCGGCCGGGAGCAACCACAGGCGGATGCACGCGCCGAACCGCAGGCGACGCCCGCGGCTCTGCGCGTCAATGTAGCAGGTGTCGGCGGGGGAACGCGCGAGATTCCCCGTACGCGGCGCCTCGCGCCGGGCGGCGCGGCGGCCTGCAGCGGCCCGGGGGCAGGCGCCTGGAGGCCCCGCGGACCGAGTACGACGAGGCCTGCTTGTGACGCCGCCCGACGGGAGGACAATGGAGGTCTCGACCTCCTCCCTTCGTCTGCGCCAGTCGCGCTCCCGTCGATCCCGGAGCCAGGAGGCCGCGCCGGAGGTCCCGCCGTGCGACCCGCACAAGCACCCAGCGACGCCGCGGCCGCGCCCGTGGTGGTCGCCCTCGGCGCGTCGGCCGGAGGCCTCGAGGCCCTGCGGCAGCTCCTGGCCCAGGTGCCCGCGGACTCGGGCCTGGCGTTCGTCGTGATCCTGCACCTCGACCCCGAGCGGCCGAGCATGCTCGCGCAGATCCTCGGCGGGGTGACGCCTCTCGACGTGGTCGAGGCTGCCGACGGCATGCCCCTGGCGGCGAGCCGCGTCCACGTGATCCCCCCGGGCGTCGACCTCGGCATCCGCGGGGGGGTCCTCTCCCTCGTCGCCCGGCGGGCGAGCGCCGGGCGGCACCTGCCGATCGACACGTTCCTCCGCGCCCTGGCCGACGACCGCCAGGCGCGGGCCATCGGCGTCGTCCTCTCCGGCTCCGGCGCCGACGGCACCGAGGGCCTGCGCGCGGTCAAGGCCGCGGGCGGGATCGCCATGGCCCAGGAGCCCGACTCGGCCCAGTTCAGGAGCATGCCCGCGAGCGCGATCGCCGCCGGCGTCGTGGACTTCCGGGGGACCCCGGCCGAGATCGCCCGCGAGCTGGGGCGCCTCGGCCGCCACCCCTACCTGATCGCGCGGCGAGCGGACGCGGGCGAGCCCGAGCCGCTCGAGGTCGCGGAGGGCCTCGCGGAGGTGCTCAGGCTCGTGCGCCAGCGCGCGGGCATGGACTTCGGCGGCTACAAGCGCACGACCGTCCGGCGCCGGATCGAGCGGCGCATGGCCCTGCGCCGGGCGGGCGGGCTGGAGGAGTACCTCGCCGCGCTCCGCGAGGACCCGGCCGAGGCCCGCGCCCTCGCCGAGGACATGCTGATCCACGTCACCGCGTTCTTCCGCGACCCGGCAGCGTTCGAGGCCCTCCAGGAGCGCGCCCTCCGGACGCTGGTGGCGCGCAAGCGGGAGGTCCACGGCAGCTCGATCCGCGTCTGGGTGCCGGGGTGCTCGACGGGCGAGGAGGCCTACGCCATCGCCATCTGCCTGCTCGAGGTCCTGCCGCCCGCGGCCGAGGGCGTCTCGATCAAGGTCTTCGGGACGGACCTGAGCGGCGAGGCGATCGACGCGGCCCGCGCCGGCGTCTACCCGGCGGCCGTCATGGGCGACGTGTCGAGCGAGCGCCTGGCCCGCTTCTTCGACCCGGCCGAGGGCGGCTACCGGATCGGGAAGCGGATCCGCGACCTGTGCGTCTTCGTCAAGCACGACCTCACCCGCGACCCGCCGTTCGCCCGGCTCGACCTCATCAGCTGCCGCAACGTCCTCATCTACTTCGACGCCGAGCTCCAGCGCCGGGTGCTCCCGGTCCTCCACTACTGCCTCAACGAGGGCGGCTACCTGTTCCTCGGCCAGAGCGAGGCGATCGGCGGCTTCCGCGACCTGTTCGCCCCGGTCGACGCGGCGCACCGGCTCTTCACCAAGGTGGGCGACAGCCGGCCGGGCGTCCTCACCCTCTCCACCGGGCGCGAGGCCGACCTGCGGGGCGCCGACCGCGCCCCGCTCGACCGGCGGCACCCCGCGCGCGAGGCGCAGCGGCAGGCCGACCACCTCCTGCTCGCGCGCTACGCCCCGGTGGGCGTGCTCGTGAACGAGCGGCTGGAGGTCGTGCAGTTCCGCGGGCGCACGGGCGCCTACCTCGAGCCGCCGCCGGGCCAGCCGCAGGCGAACGTGCTGCGCATGGCGCGCGAGGGCCTCGCGCCGCACCTCCACGAGGCGCTCGAGCGCGCCAGGGCCGAGGGCGTCACGGTCCGCCGGGAGGGGCTGCGGGTCCGGGCGGGCGACGAGGTCCGCGGCGTGAACCTGGAGGTGATCCCCCTCCAGGGGGCCCCCGGGTCCACGGAGCGGCACCTCCTCGTCCTGTTCGAGGCGCCGGGCGCGAGCGCCGCGCGGCCCGCGCGGGCCGCCGGCGCCGCGGAGGCGGAGGTCGCGGCCGAGGACCTCGAGCGCCTGCGGACCGAGCTGGGCGCGACCCGGGACTACGTCCAGTCGCTCCTCCTGGACCATCAGACGACCGCCGACGAGCTCGCCGCGACCAACGAGGAGCTCATCGCGGCCAACGAGGAGCTGCAGTCCACCAACGAGGAGCTGCAGAGCGCGAAGGAGGAGCTGCAGTCCACGAACGAGGAGCTGAGCACCGTCAACGACGAGCTCCGGCACCGCAACGCGCAGCTCGACCAGCTCGCCAGCGACCTCGTCAACGTCCTCGCCAGCGTCGAGCTCCCGCTCATCATCGTCGACCTGGAGCTCCGGGTGCGGCGCTTCACGCCGACCGCGCGCGAGGTGGCCCACGTCCTGCCGGGGGACGTGGGGCGCCCGCTCGAGGACCTGAGGCTCCGGGTGGACGTGCCCGACCTCGGCCGCAGGATCCGGGAGGTCGTCGACTCCCTCGCGCCGGGCCAGTGGGAGGTCCAGGCCCAGGACGGCCGGTGGTTCCGCATGCACATCCGGCCCTACCGGACGACCGACCAGCGGCTCGACGGCGCGGTCCTCTCCTTCGTCGACATCGACGCCCTCCGGCGCGCCCTCGGCGAGGTGGCGGCCGCCCGCGACTACGCGCGGGGCATCGTCGAGACGGTGACGGAGGCCCTGGTCGTGCTCGACGCCGGGCTCCGCGTCGTCTCGGCCAACGAGACCTTCTACCGGGACCTCGCGCCCGACCGGCGGCCGTCGGACGGCGTGAGCCTGTTCGACCTCGGCGGGGGCATGTGGGACGTCCCGGCCGTCCGCCGGGCCCTCGAGGAGACCCTCGCCGCGGGGGCGCCGTTCACCGGCCTGGAGCTCCGGGCGACGCTCCCCGACGGCCGGCCGAGGGCGCTCTCGCTCACCGGCCGCCGGTTCTCGACCGAGGCCCCCGCGGAGGTCGGCCGGCCCATGGTCCTGCTGGCGATCGTCGACGTGACGGACCTGCGCGGGCTCGAGGCGGAGCGGGCCCGGCTGCTCGAGTCCGAGCGGCAGGCCCGGCGGGAGGCCGAGCGGGCGAACCGCGCCAAGGACCTGTTCCTGGCCACGCTCTCGCACGAGCTCCGCACGCCGCTGAGCACGATGCTCATGTGGGCCGAGTACTTGAAGCGCACGCCGAGCCCGGACCCCAACCTGGCGAACGCCTTCGCCGCGATCGAGCGCGCGGCGAAGGCCCAGGCGAAGCTGATCGAGGACCTGCTGGACGTGTCGCGGATCGCCTCGGGGAAGCTCCTCCTCGACCTGGGGCCGGTCGAGCTCGAGGGCGTCGTGCGCGGCGCGGTCGAGGTGGCCCGGCCGACGGCCCTGGCCAAGTCCCTGGACCTGCAGGTCGCCGTCGAGGGGCCGCTCGGGCCCGTCTACGGCGACGCCGCCCGGCTGCAGCAGGTGGTCCAGAACCTGCTCGCCAACGCCATCAAGTTCACCCCGCGCGGCGGCCGCGTGTCGGTCCGCCTCGAGCGGCAGGGCGACCAGGCCCGGATCAGCGTGAGCGACACGGGCATGGGCATCCCGCGCGCGGTCCTGCCGAAGCTCTTCGGCCGGTTCGTCCAGGCGGACAGCTCCGTGACCCGCACCCACGGCGGCCTCGGCCTGGGGCTCTCGATCGTGCGCCACCTGGTCGAGGTCCACGGCGGCGAGGTGCACGCGGAGAGCGAGGGCGAGGGGAAGGGGGCGACGTTCACGGTGACGCTCCCGCTCGGCGCCGGCCCACCGGGCGCGCCGACCCTGGCGGCGGTCGCGCGGGTGATCGACGGGACGCGCGTGCTCCTCGTCGAGGACGACGACGACACCCGCGAGGCCTACGCGGCCATGCTCCGCGAGCTAGGCGCCCGGGTGCGCGCCGAGGCCTCCGCCGCCGCAGGCTTCGCGGCCCTCGCGGACTTCCACCCGGACGTCATCCTCTCCGACATCGCCATGCCCGGGGAGGACGGCTTCAGCTTCATCGAGCGCGTGCGCCGCCTGGACCGGGAGCGCGGGGGCGAGGTGCCGGCCGCAGCGGTCACGGCGCTCGCGGGCGACGAGGACCGCCGCCGCGCGCTGGAGGCGGGCTTCCAGCTCCACGTGGCCAAGCCCCTGGACGCCGGGCGCATGGCGTCCGTCGTCGGCGCGCTCGCGGGTCGGGGTCCCGGCTCGCGGAGCCCCGCGTCGGCGCCGTCGTCGTGAGCGGACGCCCGCGCGCGACGGGCCGCGGCATGACGGAGGGCACCGTGTTCGACCTTGGCGCGTGACGACGAGGTTCCTCCTCTTCACCTCCCAGGAGGTCGACTCGCTGGCCCGCGAGCGCAGGGGGGGTGGCGTCGAGTCGCTCATGAATCGCCGATCGGCGATCGGGCCCGCGTCGGCTCAGCCCCGCGCCCAGCCCTCGCGCGCGACGAACCCGCGCACGCGCTCGCGCACCTCGTCGCGGATCCGCTGCACCGCGTCAGGCGACTGGCCCTTGGGGTCCTGGAGCGGCCAGTCCTCGCGCGTCACGCCCGGGACGACCGGGCAGGCCTCGCCGCAGCCCATGGTGATCAGGAACCGCGCGCCGCGGGCGAGCTCCGGGGTGAGCCGGGTCGGCGTCGCGCCGGCGAGGTCGAGCCCGACCTCGCGCATGGCCTCGAGCACCTCGGGGTGGACGCGCGCGGCCGGCGCGGTGCCGGCCGAGATCGCCACCGCCTTGGCCGGGTCGGCCGTCGCGTTGAAGAAGGCCGCGGCCATCTGCGAGCGGCCCGCGTTGTGGACGCAGGCGAAGACCACCCTGGCGCTCACGCGCGCCTCCCTTCCGTGGTGACGGCGGCGTCCTGCGGCACGACGACGTCGGCCGCCCTGGCCGGCAAGGCCGGGATCAACCAGGAGAACAGCGCCGTCGCCGCCGCCGCCCCGAGGAGCTGCGCGGCGACGAAGCCCGGCGCGTCGGCCGGCCGGATCCCGGCGAAGGTGTCGGTCGCGGCGCGGGCGAGCGTCACGGCCGGGTTGGCGAACGAGGTCGAGGCCGTGAACCAGTAGGCGGCGACGATCCACGCCGCGACGGCGAACGGCACGACGTCGGCGCGCCGGCGCGCGCAGGCCCAGATCACGGCCAGGAGGCCGAAGGTGGCCACGAACTCGGAGACCAGCAGCGGCAGCCCCTCGCGGGCCGTGCGCGAGGCCTGAAACAGGGGCTCGCCGAACATGAAGTCGCCGAGCCCCACGCCCAGGAACGCGCCCGTGACCTGCGCCAGCGCGTAGGCGCCCGCCTCGCGCCAGGGCAGGCCGCCCTCCCAGGCGTCCGCGAGGGTCACGGCCGGGTTGAGGTGCGCGCCGGAGACCGGGCCGAAGGTGAGGATCAGGGCGACCAGCGCCGCGCCCGTGGCGATCGTGTTGGCGAGCAGCGCGACGGCGACGTTGCCGCCGGCGAGCCGGTCGCCCATGATCCCGGAGCCCACGACGGCCGCCAGGAGCAGCGCCGTGCCGACGAGCTCGGCGACGAGGCGGCGGGGCAGGTCGGGGCGGGCGACGGCCGCGCGTGGGTTGGCTTCGCGCACGGCTGCCTCAGATCCCCGCGACGAGGACCTTGAGCCGCCGCAGGGCGCGGGGCTCGACGCAGTAGCACACGCGCGGGCCGTCGACGTCGCCACGGATCAGCCCGGCCTCCTTCAGCACCTTGAGGTGCTGCGAGACGGTGGACTGGGCCAGCGGCAGCTCGTCGACGATCTCCCCGCAGATGCAGGTCCCGCGGCGCAGGAGCAGCCGCAGGATCTGCACGCGGACCACGTGGCCGAGCGCCTTGGCGAAGGCCGCCAGCTCCTCGTCGGCCTCGTCGCCCTCGACGGGCCGGAGGTCGGGCCGCTCGTCGGGCTCCGGACAGCACTCGTCCTTGGTCCTCGCCATGGCGCATGGATCGTAGATCGGCGATAGCCGCTGCGCAAGTCCTCGGAGCGACGAAGCCAACGACGCTCGCCGGCGAGAAGTGAGGCGAGGCAGCGGAGGCCGAGGCGAGGCGGCGCGCGCGCGGGCGACCTCGTATCGGCATACTCCTCGCCCGCGCGCGCCGCCGCGGCCAGCATCGTCCCCCGCAGCCGTCGAGCACACCACTCAGAGCGTATGAAGAAATCGACGCTCGCCCACGAGTCCTGGTGACCAGCCTTCGATCGGAGCAATGAGCGAGGCTGCGGCCGCGGAGGCTGAGGCGAGGCGGCGCGCGCGCGGGCGACGTCGTATCGGCATACTTCTAGCCCGCGCGCGCGCCGCCCCGCCCAGCATCCGCGGCCGCAGCCGTCGAGCACACCTCAGCAGCACCCGCCGGCGGACGACGCCGGCGCGCAGCAGGCCGTGGCCGGCCTCGTGGCCGAGACGCGCACGCTCACGATCGCGTCGGCGGCCTCGCGCAGCGCCGGGCTCACGCCCTGCGCGATCGGGTCGGGGCCCTGCAGGAGGTCGTCCACGCCGAAGCCGGCCTGGGCCTCGATCGTGACCGCCTCGAAGCCCACCTGCTCGAGGATCGCCCGGTACTCGTCGATCGTCAGCGCGCCGGCCAGGCAGGCCGTCCAGGCGGCCACGTCGCGGCGCGCCTCCTCGGGCAAGGGCCGCGTCGTCGCCACGTCCGACACGCGCAGCCGGCCGCCCGGCTTCAGCACGCGGAGCGCCTCGGCGAGCGCCCGGGCCTTGTCGGTCGACAGGTTGATCACGCAGTTGGAGATCACGACGTCGGCGACGCCGTCGCGCAGCGGCAGGTCCTCGATCACGCCCTCGCGGAACTCGACCTGCGCCAGGCCGAGCCGCGCGGCGTTCTCGCGCGCCCGCGCGAGCATCTCCGGCGTCATGTCGACCCCGATCACGCGCCCGGTCGGCCCGACGCGCCGCGCGCAGAGGATCGCGTCGAAGCCCGCGCCCGCGCCCAGGTCGACCACGACCTCGCCCGGCTTCAGCTCCGCCACGGCCGTCGGGTTGCCGCACCCGAGGCCCAGGTTCGCCCCCTCCCCCGCGGCCACGTCGGCCTCGTCGTAGCCGAGCTTGCGCGCCGTCGCCGCCGGGCTGCACGCCCCCGGCCCGCAGCACGACGTCCCGCTCCGGGCGACCTCCGCGTAGGCCGCCTGCACCTGGTCCCTGGTCGTCACGTGTCCTCCTCTCGCGGCGCCGCCCCGGCGCCTCCGTCCTGTCAGACGAACACGCGGCCGGAAGGACGCACCGCCGGCGGGAAGGGCCGGTCGCGGCGGGAGTCGGCGTCAGCTCACGCGTCGGGCCCGGTCGGGGGCGGGCGCCGGGGGAAGCGGCCGGCGACCTCGTCGGTGCGCGCGTCGACCTCGGCGAGGGTGCGCTCGAGGCGGTCGCGCAGGCCCGCCAGCTTGCCGGCCCAGGAGCGGAGCCCCTCCTCCTTGGCCTCGGCCCAGCGGGTGAGCTTCGCCTCGAGGACGGCCCGCAGGCGGTCGGCCTGCTGGTAGACCTCCTCGAAGTCCTGGGCCACGTCCTCGACCACGTCCTTGGCCGGGTGCTCCTCGTCGACCCCCATGCGGACCTCCTGCGCCGAGGTACTCTAGCCCGCGGCCGGCGCCCGCGCACCGGCGCCGCCCGTCGAACCGCGAGCCCGCGAGGGACCCCATGGAGCGCCGCCTCGAGCCCGAGGTCATGGACGACCCGGCGCAGGCCCTGGCCTACGCGCGGGCCGACTTCGAGGCCAGCAACCAGGCCTTCGCCGACCGCTGCCTGGCGGCGCTCCGGGGCGTCGAGCGCGGGGTCGTCGTCGACCTGGGCTGCGGCCCGGCCGACATCCCCCGCCGCCTCGTGCGCGCGCTCCCGCCCGGCGTCCGCGTCGTCGGCGTGGACGCGTCGCGCGCCATGCTCGCCCTCGGCCGCCAGGCGGTCGGCGACGAGCGCCGGATCGACCTCGTGCGCGCGTACCTGCCCGACCTGCCGCTCCGGCCCGGGGCGTGCGCGATCGTCAGCAACAGCCTCCTGCATCACCTGCCGGACCCCGCGCCCTTCTGGCGCGCCGTCGCCGCGCTCGGCCGGCCCGGCGCGCCCGTGGTCGTGGGCGACCTGTTCCGGCCGGCGAGCGAGGCCGAGGCGCGGCGGATCGTGGACGAGGCGGCCGTGTCGGACGACCCGCTCCTCGAGCGCGACTTCTACGCCTCGCTCCTGGCCGCCTTCACCCCCGACGAGGTCCAGGCGCAGGTCCGCGCGGCCGGCCTCGACCTCGACGTCGCCGTCGTCAGCGAGCGCCATCTCGTCGTGCAGGGCCGCTTGGCGTGATCGGGCCCATGCGCCTGTCCGGCTGGATGCGTCCCAGTTCCAGCCCGTGATCTTCTCGGGCCCTTCTTTTCAGCCATGGCGGACGTCGCAGCAAGGTATGTCGGCGTAGGCGGTTGAGCCCCGGCATGCCCGTCGCTCAGGGGACGGGCGCCCTCGTCCGGGAAGCGAGGGAAGGGAGGCCCGATGCGCCGGATCCGCACCACGTCCGTCCCCCTCGTCGCCGTGCTCCTGGCGGTCGGCTGCGGCAGCGGTGGCGGGGGCGGCGGCGG
This sequence comes from Planctomycetota bacterium, assembly GCA_019636275.1. Taxonomy (GTDB): domain Bacteria; phylum Planctomycetota; class J058; order J058; family J058; genus JAMLIC01. The sequence continues at coordinate 138,181 of JAHBXY010000002.1, forward strand.
CAAGGCCGGCGTCGCCGCGGCGATCACGAGCGACGTCCCGCTCGCCTTCCGCGACCTGCACCGGAGCGAGGTGTCGGGCGTGAGCATCCAGCCGTTCCCCGGCGCGTTCGAGCGCGTGGCGCGGAGCGAGGCCGAGTGGACGGCGCTGTGGAACCAGCACCAGCAGCGCGGCGCGCTCGTCACCCGGCCGGACGTCGACCTGCGCGGCGAGACGGTCGTCGCCGTGTTCCTGGGCGACCAGACGTCGTCGGGCTGGGCGATCGACGTCGTCGGCGTGGCGGCGATCGACAGCCACGCGGTCGAGGTGCAGGTGGCGGTCACGCGGCCGACCGGCCAGCCCGCCGGCGGGCCGGTCAACCCGTGCCACTTCGTGGCGGTCAATCGCGCCGGCCCGCAGGTGAGCTTCACCGTGCGCGACGTGACGCAGGCGCCGGTGACGACGCCGCTCGACGACGTGCACGGCGAGCTGGTCCTGGCGCCCACGCGGGCCGGCGGGCAGACGCTCGCGTTCCTGCAGGACGGGGAGACGACCGCGCGCGAGCTGACCGACCCGGCCACGCTCGTGGCCGCCGGCGCGCGGCCGGGCAGCACGCTCCTGCTCACCGGCGACGCGGAGACGAACCCGCTCGGCGCGACGGCGCTACCCGAGGCGGTGCGCGTGGTCTCGTTCACGCTCGACGACGTCGCGGTCACCGGCGCGCTCGAGGCGCGCGCGGGCGGCGTCGCCCTGCGCGACGGCGAGGGGACCCTCTACGAGCCGATCGGCACGCTCGCGGCCGCGCTCCTGCGCCGGCCGGTCGGCCGGCCGCTGCGCGTCACCGGCCGCCTCGAGCCGGGGCACCGCTCGGCGATCGCCGGCGCCGTGGGCCTGCGCGTCAGCTCGCACCGGCCGACGGCGACGATCGCCCTGCGCGTGACGGGCGGGCTGGCCGGCGCCGACCACGCGTTCAGCGTGGACGACCTGCCGCGCACCGGCGCCTACCGCCTGCACGACCGGACGATCGTGTTCCCCGACCAGGCCCGCAAGGGCGCCGGTCGGCTGGACGAGGCCGCGCGCGCGCGCCTCGAGGGCCTCGTGGCCGCCGCCGACCTGCGCCGCCAGCCGAGCGTCTTCCGCCCGCAGTTCCCGCTCCTCGACGTGCCCAGCACCTCGCTCGTCGCCGCGGACGCGCAGGGGCAGGTGACCGTCACGATCGAGGCCGGCGCGACGCTGCCGGCGGCGGTGCAGGCGCTCGTCACCGCGCTCCAGGGCCACGCGCAGCGGGCCGCCACGTTCCGCACGCTCGAGCGCGGCACCTTCAGCGGCGTGGCCCAGCCCGGCGTGACGGTGGCCCGCGACGCCGCCGCGCTGCGCGCCCTGTGGGCCGCGCACGCCGGCACGGGCCCCGGCGTCTCCATGCCGGCGGTCGACTTCTCGCGGCAGCTCGTCGTCGCGGTGTTCCAGGGCCGCCAGCCCTCGGGCGGCTACGGGGTCGAGGTGCGCGCCCTCGAGCGCGTGGGCGACGACCTGCACCTCTCGGTCACCCGCCGCACGCCGGCGCCAGGGCAGGCGGTGACGCTGGCCTTCACCTCGCCGTATCACATCGTGCTGATCGACCACCAGGGCGCCACCGGCGACGTCTACGTCGACGGCGCGCGGCCGTAGGCGGTCCTTCGAGACCCTCGGAGACACCCTCGGAGACGAGGGGAGCGGCCGCGGCCGCTCCCCTCGCCCGGTCAGTCGCTGTCGTCGGCGGGCGGCGCCGGCGGCGGCGCGTCGGCCGCGGGCGGATGCCCGCGCTTCTGCGCGTCCTCGAGCACCTTCTCCAGGTCACGCTTGAGGCTGCGGAAGGTGGTGACCTTCTTCAGCTCCTGCGCGTCGCCCTCGGCCCACGGGTCGAGCAGCACCAGGGTCGGCGCCTTGCGCGCGCCGTGCTCCTTGGCCTCGTCCGTGGGGCGGTTGCGCTCCCCGGCGAAGGGGCGGCGGATCCAGTGGAACCGGCCGCGGATCGCCTCCATCTGCGGAGACATCACCAGCTCCAGGAGCGCGGCGCTCTCCTGGGACTGAGGGTCCATGAAGGCGACCGCCAGGAGCTTCTTCTGCTCGCGGGCGAGCGCCAGGCCGTCGGCGATCGACGAGTCGGAGACCGTGGGCCGCGAGTGCTGCTGGACCACGCGCTCGATCTGCCCGCGCACCCCCGCCGGGTCACGCGAGCCGAGCTCCTCGACCTTGTTGCCTGCCGGGTCGAGGAAGAGGACCGTGGGGAAGCCACGGACCCCGAACCGCTGCATCAGCTCCTTGTGGGGATGGTTGCCCTGCGTGCAGTCGGCCATGACGGGCACCAGGCCGCGCGCGGCCTGGACCACGGAGTCGTCAGAGAAGGCGCCAGCTGCCAGCTGGCCGCAAGGCCCTCACCACTCCGCGGTGAAGAAGAGCATGATCGGCTTGCCTTCCCGGCGAGCCTGAGCGAACCCTTGCGTCGTGTCGGTGACCCAGGAGACCTTCCCCTTGTGGTCAGCGCCCAGCGCGAGGGGTGAGCCGCCGAGCAGCGCGAGCGCGGCCGCGGCGACGAGCGTGTGCCTCATCGAGCACCTCCTTTCCGCCTCGGTCATAACCGCCCGCGGGCGCGACCGCCACCGGCCAACCCCCGCGGCGATCACACCGCCGAGGCGCCGACGACCTCGACCCAGGCCACGCAGAGGTCGCCCTGCCGCGTCCACCGGGCGCGCACGTCGCGCGCGCCGAGCGCCTGCGCGCGCTCGAGCAGCCGGCCCGCGTAGCTCACCTGCGCGCCGCCCACCTCGTCGACGGCCGCGCGCACGTCGAGCAGGCCCATGCCGCGCGGCGGGCGGAGCGCCTTGAAGGCCGCCTCTTTGAGGGCCCACAGGCGCACGGCGAGGTCGTCGCGCGGGCCCGCCTGGTCGTCCGACCCGGCGGGGAGGGCCAGCACGCCATGGCGCTCCTCGGGCGTCAGGTAGAAGCGGAGCGTCCCTTCTTTGCGAGGTCGGATGCGCTCGAGGTCGATCCCGGGGAGGCCGCCGCGCGGGCCGGCGCGCAGGGCCCAGCCCGCCGCGAGGCCGTGGCCGTGGCTGATCGACACGACGATCGGGTCGCCGTCGTCCAGCGGCCGCACGCACGGCGCGCCGGTGGGCGAGGCCTCGATCACCACGTCGGCCGGGGGTGGCGCGGGGCGCCCCTCGCGCTGGAGGAGCGCCCGCACGGCCGCCTTGGCGGCCATCCGCCCGAGGACCCAGTCGTGGCGTCGCTTGTCGGCGGCGAACGCGGCGGCGGCGGCCCGCTCGTCGGGCGAGAGGGCCGCCGCCGGGTCGCCCAGGGCGGCGCCGTCGACGAGCTGCCAGTCGGGCGAGGTCATGGGACCGAGTCTTGGGCCGACCGGTCGGGTGGGCAAGGGCCACGCCCGCCGTGCCGTTGGAAAATGGCCGGGCGAGCCTCTAAGATCCCACCATGCCGGACGATGCCGACCGGAGCCTGATCCGCCTCGCGGTGGACGGCGGCTTCCTGACGCGCGACGAGGCCATGCGCTACTGGCAGCAGCTCCAGGCGCCCGGCTCGCCGCGCTTCGTCCAGCTCCTCCTCCAGAGCGGCCGGCTGGGGCCGGCCGAGCTGGGGAAGCTGCGCGCGATGTGGCAGCAGGCGGGCCACACGGCCTCGAGCGTCGGCCCGTCGCTGACCAGCGCGGCCCTCGCGAGCGTCGGCCCGGCGGCGGCCCAGCAGGCGGCCGTGCAGGCGCCCCCGCCGGTCGCGACGCGCGCCCCCGCGTCGCCGACCGGGGCGACGCCGGGCTCGACGGACGACGGCTCGTGGGAGGAGGCGCTCGAGCGCGACACCCAGCTCGCGCGCGTCCTCCTGCAGCGCGGCGTCGTGACCCACGAGCGCCTGCGCGAGTGCCGCGCCCTGCAGCTCCAGCACCGCATGCGCCTGGGGGCCGTGCTCGTGCGCAAGGGCTACGCCGACCCGGCCGCCGTCGACGAGGCCCTGCGCGCCGTGGGCGGGGGCGCCGGTCCCGGCGGCGGCCCGGGGGGACCGCCGCCGACCGGCCGCCTCGACGCGTCGGGCCGGGCGCCGGCCCACCAGGCGCCGCAGGCGTGGACGCCCGCGCCCACCGGCTGGGCGCCGCAGCCGCCCGCCGTCGGGGCGTCCGGACGGACGCCGCGCCCGACCGCGGCGCACGCCACCACGTCGAACCCGTTCCTCGCCCCGCCGGAGGCGGTCGACCAGGACGCCATGCCGACGCTGAACGTGCCGCCCGGGGGCCTCACGCCGGGCGGGTTCCCCCGGGCCGGCGTCCAGGATGCGATCCCCACCCTGCTCGGCGCGCCGAGCGAGGTCTCGGTCGAGGAGCTGAACCCGTTCGCCGTGATGAGCAATGGGCCGCAAGGCGGCTCGCCGCGCGGGCCGGCCGCGCCCCGCGCCGGCGCGCTGTCGGTCGACGAGCTGAACGCGTTCGACGACGTCCCCCTGGCGCCGCCCGGCGGCGCGGCCGGCTCGCACGAGGACATCACGCTGCCGCCGTCGTGGAGCCCGCAGGCGCAGGCGGCCGCGCCTCCGGAGCCGGTCGAGCAGGCGCCGGCGGCGCCCGGCGACCTGCCCGACAGCGGCGGCGAGCGCGCGGCCGCGCCGAAGGCGGCGAAGAAGGACAAGAAGACGACCGCGCGCGCCTCCGCGCGCGACGGCGGCGGCGGCGGCGGGAAGAAGATCGCGTTGATCGTGTTCGTGGTCGTCGCCGCGGTCGTCGGTCTGCTCGCCGCGGCCTACGTCGCCTTCGGTTGATCGGTCGCTGTGATGCCAGCGGGGCGGCGCGCGCCTCGTCCCGCGCGGCCATGCTGCGCCCGCGGCTTCGCTGAAGGCGACGCGAGCTCGGAGGCGCCGAGCCGCGCGTTCCCCTGACGGAGCGCCGCGCCGTCGCATCGCGTTGACGCCCCGGCGTGGGTCCTTAGAATCGCGCGCCTGTGGCGGCGCAGGGCGCGACGCCCGCTCTCGCTCACCGAGCTCGCCCGAGGAGGCCATCCGTGACGCTCACCCCCTTCCAGGTCACCCCGCTCACCGACTGGACCGACTCGAAGAACGTCGCGGCCATGGAGGCCGCGATCGACGGCGTGGCCTCGCAGCTCGGCCGCACCTACCCGCTCATCATCGGCGGCGAGCGCGTGACCACGGCCGAGACGCGCGACTCGCTCGACCCGGGCGACAGCAAGACCGTCGTGGGCAAGGCGGCCTCGGCGAGCGGCGAGCACGTCGAGCGCGCCTTCGAGGCGGCGGTCGACGCGTGCGAGCGCTGGCGCCGCACGGCGCCCGAGGTGCGCGCGCGCGCGCTCCTGCGCTGCGCCAGCCTCATGCGCGCCCGGCGCCACGAGTTCGCGGCCTGGATGGTCTTCGAGGTCAGCAAGACGTGGGTCGAGGCCGACGCCGACGTGGCCGAGGCGATCGACTTCCTCGACTTCTACGCGCGCGAGATGATGCGCCTCGGCGGGGCGCAGCCGGTCACGCCGTACCAGGGCGAGGAGGGCGAGCTGCGCTACCTGCCCCTGGGCGTCGGCGTCGTGATCCCGCCGTGGAACTTCCCCCTGGCGATCACGGTCGGCATGACGTCGGCCTCGGTGGTGACGGGCAACCCGACGATCCTCAAGCCGGCCAGCACGGCGCCGATCATCGCGGCCAAGTTCGTGGACCTGTTCCACGAGGCCGGGCTGCCCCCCGGCGTCCTCAACTTCGTCACCGGCGCGGGCGCCCGCATCGGCGACGCGCTGGTCAAGGACCCGCGCACGCGCTTCGTGGCCTTCACCGGGAGCAAGGACGTCGGCCTGCAGGTCGCCGAGCACTGCGGCAAGGTCGTCCCCGGGCAGCGCTGGATCAAGCGCTCGGTCCTGGAGATGGGCGGCAAGGACGCGATCATCATCGACGACGACTGCGACCTCGACGCGGCGATCCAGGGCGCCGTCGCCTCGGCGTTCGGCTTCCAGGGGCAGAAGTGCTCGGCCTGCTCGCGGCTGATCGTCCACGAGAAGGTCTACGACAAGGTCCTGGCCGGCGTCGTCGAGCAGACGAAGCGGCTCCAGCTCGGCCATCCGCGCGACCGCTCGAACCACATGGGCGCGGTGATCGACAAGAACGCCTACGAGAAGATCCTCAAGTACGTCGAGGTCGGGCGGCAGGAGGGCGAGGTCGTCGCCGGCGGCGCCAAGGGCCCCGACGGCGGCTACTACATCCAGCCGACGGTCGTCGCGGGCCTGGAGAGCCGCACGCGGCTCATGCAGGAGGAGATCTTCGGCCCGGTGCTGGCGGTCGGGCGGGCCAAGGACTGGAAGCACGCCCTCGCCTGGGCCAACGACAGCGAGTACGGCCTCACGGGCGCGGTCTACTCGCGCAACCGCGACCACCTGGAGGAGGCCCGCCACGAGTTCCACGTGGGCAACCTCTACCTGAACCGCAAGTGCACGGGCGCGCTCGTCGGCGTGCACCCGTTCGGCGGCTTCAACATGAGCGGCACCGACTCGAAGGCCGGCGGTCGCGACTACCTGCAGCTCTTCATGCAGGCGAAGTCGATCGCCGAGAAGCTCTGAGGTGTGCTCGACGGCTGCGGGCGACGATGCTGGCCGCGGCGGCGCGCGCGCGGGCTCGAAGTAAGGTCGCGACGTCGTCGCCCGCGCGCCTCGCCGCGGCGGCTCACGTGCTGCTCCGTTCGGTGCCGAGGCTGGATGTCGGCCCGGGGCTCGTCGACGAGGGCGAGCGGCTGGCGCCCGTGAGCATGGTGCCCTGCACGCTGCGTCGATCACACCAGGTGGACGAGGACCTGATCGACGCGCCCGCGGTCGAAGCGGAACCCGAGCGCCTCGAGGCGCGCCGGCAGCGCCCGGCAGGAGGGCAGGAGCAGCTCGTCGGCCACGCCGCCGAGCGCGAGGCGCAGGGCGAAGGCCGGCGCGGGCAGGAAGGCCGGGCGGCCGAGGAGCAGCGCGGCCTGGGCGACGAGGTCGCCCTGGCGCACGGGCTCGGGCGCCGTGAGGTTGAAGGCCCCGCGCGCGTCGTCGCGCGCGAGGAGGTGCAGCGCCGCCCGCGACAGGTCCTCGGCGTCGATCCAGGCCCACCACTGCCGCCCGCCCCCGAGCGGCCCGCCGACGCCGAGGCGGATCGGGCCCACGAGCTTGGCCCAGGCGGGCGCGTCCGCAGCGAGGACGAGGCCGATACGCAGGACGACCAGGCGCGGCGGCGCCGGCGCGGCCAGGGCCTCGGCGGCCGCCGCCTCCCAGCGCGCGCACACCTCCGAGAGGAACAGGCGCCCGGGCGGCGCCTCCTCGGTCACGTCGGCCTCGCCGGTGTCGCCATAGAACCCCGTGGCCGAGGCCTGCAGCCACACCGGCGGCGGCGCCTGGCAGCGCGCGAAGGCGCGCACGAGCGCCCGCGTGGCGTCGAGGCGGCTGCCGAGGACCCGCGCCCGGTGAGCCCGGCCGAGGCGCCCCTCGGCGAGCGAGGCCCCGGCCAGGTTCACCACGGCCGCAGCGCCCTCGAGCGCCGACGCCACCTCGGCCACGGCGGCCTCGTCGCCGGCGGCGGCCCGGCCCGGGTCCCAGCGCCGGGCGTCAGGCCCCGCCGGCGAGCGCGAGAGGAGGCGCACGCGCCGCCCGGCCGCGCGGGCGGCGGCGACGAGATGCCGGCCCACGACGCCGCTGGCGCCCGCGATCAGGAGGTCGTCGGTCACACCGCCATTATCGGTGGGGGGCCGGAGCAAGCGGGCCGGGGGGGGGCGCCGCGCCGGCCCGGTGGCGCCGGCCCGGCCCCCCGCGTAAGACGATGGCAGTGAACGCCCGGGGGGGACCATCGGCGCTCGACGCCCGCGTGGCCGAGCTGCTCGTCGCGCGCGGGCTCGTCGCCGCACCGGCGCTGGAGGCGCTCCGCGCCCGGGCCGCCGCGCGGGCGCCCGGGCCGAGCGGCTCGGCGCTCCTCGACCTGGCCGTCGAGCTGAACCTCGTCGCCCGACCGGTGGCGATCGCCGTCCTCGAGCAGATCCGCGCCGGCGCCGCGCCCGACGTGACGGCGTGGTCCCAGGCCGGCCCGGCGGGGCCGCCGCCCGGCCAGACCCAGGCTGGCCAGACCTTCGCCGGCCAGTCGCAAGCCGGCCAGTCGCAAGCCGGCCAGTCGCAGGCCGGCCGGATCCAGGCCGGCCAGACCCAGGCAGGCCCGCGTCCGGCCGGCCCGCCCCAGGCCGGCCCGCGGCCGACCGGTCCTCCGCAGACCGGGCGGGGCTCGAGCGAGGACGCGCGCGGCCCGGCCGACTCCTCCAGCACCCGCTGGTCCGAGACGCGCGCGGGCCCGGCCGAGCTGCCCGACGACACGACCCGCTGGGAGGCCGGCGCCGACGACCGCACGCTCCAGACCCCCACCCACGCCGAAGGCGCCCTCGGCCCGGCGGCCCTGGCGGCGGCCGCGGCGGCGGCCGCCGCCGCGATGCCCCGGCCCGGCGCCCAGGGCGAGCCGCCCGAGGCGCGCTACGACGTGATCGACGGGCCGGCGGGCGAGCTGCGCGTGCTCGACCGGCGGCTCCAGCGCCACGTCCTGCTCGTCGTCGCCGGCGAAGAGCCCGACGACGGCCGCCGGCTGGGCCGCCACGCCCGCATCCTGGCCCAGCTCGACCACCCGGCGATCCCGCGCGTGCACGACGCCCTGCGCTGGGAGGGGCGGCCGGCCTTCACGACCGACTTCGTCGAGGGGCAGACCTTCGGGGCCGCGAAGGACGTCGAGGAGCCGGCGCTCCTGCGCGCCTTCCTCGACGTGGCCGCCGCCGTGGCCCACGCGCACGAGCGCGGGATCGTGCATGGCGCGCTCGGCCCGGCGCGCGTCGTCCTCGGCACCTACGGCCGGGCCTGGGTCACCGGCTGGGAGCTGGCCCGCGCCCTTGCGGGCGCCCCGCCGCAGGCGGTGCGGGCGGCGGCCGACGTCGACGTCGTGCGCCTGCCGCGCGAACGCGGCGCGCGCGCGCCCGAGCTGCTCGAGGGCGGCGCGCCGGGGCCAGCCGCCGACGTGTGGGGCCCCTCGGCGCGCGTCCTCGGCGCGTCGTCTCGCGCGCCGGCCGCGGCGCGCCGCCCGAGCTGAAGGCGATCGCGCGCAAGGCCTGCGCCCGCGACCCCGGCGCCCGCTACGACGCCGCGGCCGACCTCGCCGAGGACGTCCGCCGCTACCTCGACGGCCGGCGCGTCGGCGCCGTGCGCGAGACCCCGCTCATGGCCCTGCGCCGCCTCGCCAAGCACCACCCGCTGGCGGCCGGCGTGGCCGGCGCCGCCGTGGCCGTCGTCCTCGGCGCAGGCGCCGTCACCCTCCTCGTCAACAGGAACCAGTTCGCCGCGGCGAGCGCGCAGGCCGAGATCGCGCGCGACCAGCGCGAGCGCGCGGCGGCGCTCGAGGTCGAGGCGCGCAAGGGGCGCGACGCGGCGCTGGCGAACAAGACGGCCGCCGAGCGGCGCGTCGCGCTCGAGCGCGCGCTGCGCGCCCTGACCGCCGGCGACGACGACCGACCGTGGCGCGCGGCAGCTCCACGCGCGGCCGAGGCGCTGCGCGAGCTCGAGCGCGACGTGCAGACCGACGAGCCACGTTCGCCGCGGCGCGTGCTGCGCGCCCGCGCCGAGCACCACCTGCGCGGCGCCGCGCGGCCCGGACCCGGCCCGGGCGCTCGATCGACCTGCGCGCCCTGTGCGACAAGCTCGAGCGCCGCCTGCGCCGCGCCCCGACCGACGCGGGCGGCGGGCCGCTCGACGAGGTGGCCCCTCGCCCGGCTGCAGCTCGCCGACGCCCTCCTGGCGCGCTTCCTCGCCGCCCGCCGCCTCCCCGGCCGCGCCGCGCGCGCCGAGGAGGCCGAGGCGCTCGCCGCCATGGACGCGCTCGCGGCGACCGAGGCGCTGGCGCGCCTCGAGCGCGCCGTGCGCAAGGTCGAGGCCGACGCCGCCAAGCTGGCGGCGGCGCGCCCCCCGGCGGCCGTCCACGAGGACCCGCGCCTGCTCGAGGCCGTCGACGCCCTGGTGAAGGCCCGCCCCGACCTGGCCTACGCGCACGAGCTGCGCGGCCGGCTGCGCGTCGCCCTCAGCGTGCCGGGCCACCACCGCACCACGACCGTCCGCTTCCCCGACGGCACGCAGGGCGAGGCGGAGCGGCGCGGCCAGTACTACGGCGCCTTCGGCGCCTTCTTCCGCGCGTCGTACCTCGACCCGACCGAGCCCGAGCCGGGCGTGAGCTACCTGGAGCTGTGGAACGCGAAGTACGCCCTCCACTACCCCTGGCGCTGGATCGGCGGCTGGGCGCTCGGCAACGCGCTGTCGGCCGCTCGCCTCACGCCGCGGCCGGAGCCGGCGCTGCGCGTGGCGCGCCTGCTCGAGCGCATGGAGCGCCCGGCCGCCGCGCTGGCGCTCCTCGGCCCGTGGGCCGGCGGGCCGGACCTCGAGCCGGCGCAGCGGGCCGAGGTCGAGCTGGCGCGCGCGCGGGCGCGGCTGGCCTGCGGGCTGCGCGTCGACCCGGGCGAGGTCCGGGCCCTCGAGCCGCCGGCCGAGCTGGCGGCCGACCGCCGGCTCCTGCTCGGCTGGGCGCTCCTGGTCGCCGGCCAGCCGCGCCCCGGCTGGGAGGAGCTCATGGGCGCCCTGCAGACGCCGCCGGGCCCGAGCAACGGCCTCCACGACCTCGACGACGCGCTGGCCGACCCGCGGATCGACCCGCGGGCCCTCCTGCCCCTGCTCGACGCCTCGATCCCGCCGCCCGGCGGCCCCGCCGACCAGAGCCCCGTCGTCCACGCCCTGCTCCTCGGCCGCGTGCAGGCGCGGGCGCGCATGGGCCTCGCCGACGTGACGGGCGACGTCGAGCGGCTCCGGGCCACGGCCCCGCAGACGCGCATGGTCACGACGCGCGCGCAGGCGCGCCTGACGCTGGCCGTCGCCACCGACGCGGCCCGGCGCCAGCCGCAGCACCCGGGCAGCCACCTCGAGGCGCTGTTCGTGTGGGCGCGCGTCAACCAGGACGTCGGCAGCACCGAGCGCGAGGCCGAGCACGCGCGGGCGCTGATCCTGGCCCGCCTGCGCGCCCTCAACGCGCAGGAGGCCGCCAGGCAGTTCGAGGGCTTCGACGCCGTCGACGAGGTCCACGTGCGCCGCGCGTGGGTGCCCCCCGAGGTGCACCCCTGGCGCGCCGGGGCGGACGAGCGATGACGCTGCTCGCCGGGCGCTACGAGGTCCTGGGGGAGATCGCCCGCGGCGGCATGGGGCGCGTCGTGCGCGCGCGCGACCGCGTCCTCGATCGCGAGGTGGCGATCAAGCTGCTGCTGGGCCGCGCGCGCGGCATGCTGCAGGCGCGCTTCCTCGAGGAGTCGCAGGTCACGGGCCAGCTCGCGCACCCGAACATCGTGCCGGTGCACGACCTCGGCGTCAGCGACGGCGAGCCGTTCCTGGTCATGAAGCTGGTCCAGGGGCGCACGCTGCGCGACGTGACCAAGGCGCTCAAGGCGGGCGACCGGCGCGCGCTGCGCGAGTTCGAGCGGCCGCGGCTCGTGCGCCTGTTCCTCAAGGTGTGCGAGGCGGTCGGCTACGCGCACGGGCGCGGCGTGATCCACCGCGACCTCAAGCCGTCGAACCTCATGGTCTCGCGCGGCGACGAGGTCCTGGTCATGGACTGGGGCCTGGCGAAGCCCTACCGCGACGACGGGGGCGCCGACGTCGTGCGCAGCCAGGTGCGCACGTTCCGCGCGGGCGGCGGCGCCTCCGCCGAGTCGCTCGCCGGCTCGCTCACGGGCTCGCTCGACCCCTCGGCCTCGCGGGCCGGCGGCCCCGGCGACACGGTCGCCGACCGGACGCGCGGCGACGGCGGCACGCAGGGCGACACCTCGCAGCTCACGGCCGAGGGCGACATCGTCGGCACGCCGGCCTACATGCCGCCGGAGCAGGTCGACGACGCGTCGCGCCTGGACCCGCGCGCCGACGTCTACTCGCTCGGCGCGTGCCTCTACGAGCTCCTGACGCTGCGGCCGCCCTACGAGGGCGGCGGCATGGAGGTGGTCACGACGCTCGTGCGGGAGGCGCCGCCGACCCCGCGCGAGGCCGCGCCGGAGCAGGACATCCCGCCGGCGCTCGAGGCGATCGTGCTCAAGGCCATGGCCCGTCAGCCCGAGGGCCGCTACGCCGACGGGGGCGCGCTGGCCGAGGAGGTGGCCCGCTGGCTCGACGGGCGCGCGGTCAGCGCCTACCAGGAGTCGGCCCGCGAGGCGCTCGGGCGCCTGCTGCGGCGGCATCGCGGCCTGGTGGCCACGATCGCCGCCTCGGTCGTGGTCGCGCAGGCCGCGCTCCTCGGGGCGACGGCGCTCGTGCGCGGGGAGCGCCAGCACGTCGAGCGCGAGTCGGCCGAGGCGCGGGCGGCGGCGGAGCTGGCCGAGCAGGGCCGCGAGGCGGCCGAGGCCGAGGGCACGCGGGCCCGGCTCCTGGCGCGCGCGGCGGCGCTCACCGGGCGCTGCGTGCTCGTGGCCTCGGAGGTCGACCGGCGCTCGCGCGACCTCATGCCGCTCGAGCCGGGCGACGCCGCGGCCGGCGAGCAGGCGCTGACGCTCCCGGCCCTGCGCCAGCAGGCCCGCGCCGAGCTCCTGGCCGTCCAGGGCGAGCTGGGCCGGCTGGGCGCCGGCGACGACCTGGCGCCCTTCCTGGCCGAGGTGCAGACCGCGCTCCACGCCGTCGACGCCGCCTACCTCGACGCGCTCCTGGCCCGCTCGCCGCGCCGCGCGCTCGAGCTCCTGGACGGCGGGGACCTGTCGCTCGAGCCGGGCGCGCGGGCGCTGGGGCTCGCCCGCGCGCACCACCGCCTCGGGCAGCGGCAGGCCGCGCTGGCGGCGCTGCGCGAGGCCGACGAGGAGGCGCTCGGGGCGGCCGGGGCGGCGCTGGCCGACCTGCTCGGCCACGGCCCGCTCGAGCGCGTCGAGCAGCGCTTCACGGCCGCGATCCGCGCCGAGCCCGACCGGGCCTGGCTCTACCTGCGCCGCGCCGAGGTCCGCGCGTGGCTCGGCCGCTTCGACGACGCCACGGTCGACTACGACCGGGCGGCGCGCCTGCAGCGGATCGACGCCTGGATCTACAGCTCGCGCGTGCGGCACACCTACCCGCTCGTGAGCTTCCACAACGAGACGAAGCTGCTCGAGAACACGCTGGCGCTCGTGCACGAGCTGGCGCCCGACAACCGCGAGGCCGATCACCTCACGGCGCGCGGGCAGCTCTGGGCGCGCGCCGCGTGGGACGACTACCGGGCGAAGGTCGCTGAGGTCGCCCGGGGCGACGCCGCCCGGCAGGCGCGCCTCGAGGCCGAGGGGGCCCTGATCGTGCGGCGCTGGGACGAGGCCGCGGCGGCGGCCGAGCGCGCCCTGGCGGCGGCGCCCGACGACCCGGTCGCCCTGGGCTGCCTGGCCGAGGCGCGCCTCGAGCTCGGGGACGTCGACGCGGCCGTGCGCGCGGCCGAGCGGGCGCTCGCCCTCGCGCCCGACGAGCCGCGCGCCTCGACGTCGCTCGGGCGCGCCCTCGTCGGCCGCGGGCGGGTCAACGACGCCCTCGACCACCTCGAGCGCGGCGCGCGCGGCGCCCTCTCGAGCGACCCCTGGCGGCACCTCGCCGAGGCGCTCCTGCGCACCGACTCGCCCACGCGCTGGGAGCAGGGGGTCCAGGCCGCCCGGCGCGGGCTGGCGCTCGACCCCTACGCGGTCCTCTACTATCACCCCGGGGCGCGGCCGGTCGCGGGCGACCCGCGCCTGCACCGGGTGATCGCGCGCCTGCGCACGAAGCAGGGGCGGCTGGGCGCCGCGATCGCGCACCACATGCGCGCGTTCGTCATGGCCGGCGCGCGCGCCCACGACGCCCTCGGCCAGGACCACGTCGACGCGCTCGAGGCGGGCGACCTGCACGAGCGCCTCGGCCTGCTCAACGAGGCCCTGAGCCTCTGGAGCATGGCCAGGGCCGACCCGAACCTGGCGGACGCCGCCGAGGCGCGCACGCAGCGCCTGCTGGAGCGGCACGGCGGCGGGCGCTGACGGACGCAGCGCTCCACCAGGGCTTCAGGCGCTGACGACGGTCAGTGCGTCGCGCCGCCGTCCTCGCGCAGCGTGAGCACCTCGAAGCCGTCGTCGGTGACGGCCACCGTGTGCTCGAAGTGGGCCGAGGGCTTCTTGTCCTTGGTGACGACGGTCCAGCCGTCGGCGAGGGTCCGCGTCTTGTGCGTGCCCAGGTTCACCATGGGCTCGATCGCGACCACGAGGCCCTTCTTGAGCACGAGGTCGTTGCGCAGGAGCTGCGGGGAGCAGAAGTTCGGCACCTGCGGGTCCTCGTGCAGCTTCGTGCCGATCCCGTGGCCCACGTACTCCTCGACGATCCCGTAGCGCCCGGTCTTCTCGTTCTCGCGGCGGCGCACCTCGCCCTCGATCGCCGAGGCGACCTCGGACAGCTTGCCGCCCGGTCGGATCTTGCGGATTCCCGCCCACAGGGCCTCGCGGCAGACGGTCAGGAGCTCCTGCACCTCGGGCGCGACCTTGCCCACGGGCAGCGTCACCGCCGAGTCGCCGTGGTAGCCCTGGTAGATCACGCCGCAGTCGATCGAGACGACCTGCCCCTCCTCGAGCTTGCGGTCGGGCGTGAGCTTGCCCCGGTACATGCAGCGGCCCGGGATCCCGTGCACGACCTCGTCGTCGATCGAGATGCACAGCACCGCCGGGTAGGCCTTGCCGCCGACGACGTAGCCGAGGAAGGAGGGGATCCCGCCCATCTCCTTCATCTTGGCGTGCGCCGCCTCGTTGAGGTCGCCCGTGGTCACGCCCGGCGCGACCATGGCCTGCATGAGCTTGTGGACCTCCGCCACCATGCGCCCGGCGACGCGCATGCGCTCGAGCTCGCGGTCGGTCTTGTAGTTGATCTGCCTGGATCGCTGGAGCATGGCTGCCTCTGACGCCCCGATCCTACCCTACGCCGGGGGATCCGAAGGGCGCTGGAGCATGGCTTGCCTCGAACGTCTCGATCGTATCCTGGGCCAGCCGACCGCGGTTTCCCGTCCCCGACCGAGGCGGCCGACCACGAGCGATCGCACCACCACGGGTGGAACGGAGCAACGAGCGAGGCGAGGCCGAGGAGGGCGAGGCGATGCGGCGCGCGCGCGGGTCGTATCGATCGCCGGATCCTACGAGCCGCGCGCGCGCCGCAGCGCCCGCCATCCTCGGCCGCAGCCGTCGATCTACCGACGGCCGCGCACGCGGCCGGTCTTCATGAAGCCCTCGTAGTGGCGCATGAGCAGGTGCGACTCGATCTTCTGCACGACGTCGAGGGCCACGCCGACGACGATCAGGATGCCCGTGCCGCCGAGGAACCGCGTCAGCACCAGGTCGATGCTCATGGCCTTGCTGGCGACCGTCGGGAACACGCCGATGAACGCCAGGAACAGGGCGCCCACGAACGTGATCCGGTTCATGATCGACTCGAGGTACTCGGCCGTCTTCTTGCCGGGGCGGATGCCCGGGATGAACGAGCCGTGCTCCTTCATGTTGGTCGCCAGCTCGACCGGGTTGAAGGTGAGCGACACCCAGAAGTAGGTGAAGAAGATCACCATCGAGATGTAGACGGCGAGGTACCAGAACGACTCGCCGCGGGCGAAGACGTCGGCGATCGCCGGCAGCACCGGGGTGAGCATGGCCGTCGGCAGGACGATCAGCGACTCGGCGAAGATCACGGGCATGACGCCCGCGGCGTTCACGCGCAGCGGCAGGTAGTGGCGCTGGCCGCCGTAGACCCGGCGGTTGCGCGTGTGCTTCGCCTGCTGGATGCGGATGCGCCGCTGGCCCTGCTGCATGATCACGACGGCCACGACGACGCCCAGGAACAGGGCCACGAAGATCACGAACTTCAGGATCTCCATGGGGAAGTTGCCGCCGGTCTCCACCGCGGCCTTGACCCCCTGGAAGAACTGGAAGATCGAGCCGGGCAGGTCGGCGACGATGCCGCCCATGATGATGAGCGAGATGCCGTTGCCGATGCCGAACTCGGTGATCTGCTCGCCGATCCACATGAGGAAGATCGTCCCCGTGGTCAGCGTCAGGATCGTCATCAGCCAGAAGCCGATCGAGGCCTCGCGCACCAGGTCCTGGTTCTGGATCCAGAGGATGATGAACACCGACTGGATGAGGCAGAGGAGGATCGTCGCGTAGCGCGTGTACTGGTTGATCTTCTGCCGCCCGCTCTCGCCCTCCTTCGAGATCGCCTCGAGCGCCGGGATCACCTTCACCAGGAGCGAGAAGATGATCGACGCCGAGATGTAGGGCATGATCCCCAGGGCGAACAGCGTGCACTGCTGCAGCGCGCCGCCGGTGAGCATGCTGATCGTGTTGAGGATGTCGGCGAACCCGCCCGCGTCCTGCTTGAGGAGGCGGTCGAGGGCCTCGCGGTCGATCCCCGGGATCGGGATGTAGCTCCCGAGCCGATACAGGATCAGGAAGCCCGCCGTGACGAGCATCTTGTTCCGGAGGTCGGGGATGCGGAAGATGTTCTTGAACGCCTGGAGCATCCCAGCTTCTTCCTTCTACGACGTGGGCCGGCTCGGGGTGCCCGGCCGGCCCAGCATGATACGCATCCGTCTGCGCGTGTGGTGAACGAGGGCGACGACGCCGGCGGGAGGCCGCGCGTGGCCTCCTGCCGACTCCTCTAGCGCTTGCCCTTCGCCGCCGGCTTGGGCTTCTTCGCGTCGGCGCGGGCCTGGGCCTCGTTGCGCCGGGTCGACCGCTTGCCCTTGCCGCGCTTCGCCTTCCAGTCCTTGCGGGCGTCCTCGCCCGGGACCGGAATGAGCTCGATCGTGCCGCCCTTGGCGTCGATGGCGGCCTTGGCCGTCTCCGACACGCGGTGGCACTTGATCGTCAGCTTGCGCTCGAGCGTCCCCACGCCCAGGACCTTCAGGCCCGAGCGGACCTTGGGGATCAGGCCGCGGCGCAGGCACTCCTCGGGCGTCACCACGTCGCCGTCGGCGAACGCGTTGAGGTCGTGGAGGTTCACGAACGCCCACACCTTGCCGAAGTTCTTGTTGTTGAACCCGCGCTTGGCGATGCGCCGGACGAGCGGCATCTGGCCGCCCTCGCGGTAGAACTTCGTCTTGTAGCCGCTGCGGCAGCGGGCGCCGTTGTTGCCGCGGCCGGCCGTGCAGCCCCAGCCGGAGCCGGGGCCACGCCCGATGCGGTGACGCACGGGCTTGCCGGCGACCGCGTCGTTGAGCTCGTGGAGGTTCACTGGACCGCAGCCTCCTTCTCGGCGCGCGGGGTCCCGCCCTCGCTCGCCTTCAGCGCCTTCATGCGCCACGTCCCCGCGGCCGGGTCGAGCTTGACCCCGCGGAGCCTCTCGACCTGATCGCGCGTGCGCAGCGACTTGAGCGCCATCTCGCACGCCTTGACGACGTTGAGCGGGTTGCCCGAGCCGTGGCACTTCGTGAGGATGTTGCGGATGCCCGCGGCCTCACACACCGCACGGACGCTCGCGCCCGCGATGATTCCAGTTCCCGGGGAGGCCGGCTCGAAGATCACGGCCGACGCCCGGTACTCGCCCTTGAACGGGTGCGGGATCGTCCCGTCGACGAGCGGGATGCGGAACATGTGCTTCCGCGCGTCCTTGACGCCCTTCTCGACCGCGTTGGGCACGCCGTTGGCCTTGCCGTAGCCGATGCCCACCCGCCCCTTGCCGTCGCCGACGACGACGAGGGCCGAGAAGCTGAAGCGCCGGCCGCCCTTGACCACGGCCGCCGAGCGGTTGATCCGCACGACGTTCTCGATGAGCTTGTCGCCGCGGTCGTCGCGGTCGTCGTCGCGGTCGCGACCACGCCCGCGGCCGCCGCCGCCGGGGCCGCCGTGGCCGCCGCCGGGGCCGCTGTGGCCGCCGCCGGCACGTCACCGTTCATCGTCCCGTCCTCCGTCGCGTCGATCATGGGAACCGTGGCCGCCATGGCCGCCGTGGCCGCCGTGGCCGCCACGGTCACCGCCACGCTCGGGGCCGCGCTCGGGGCGGTCGACGCCGCGATCGGGGCCGCCGGGGCCGCCCTGGGCGCCCGCGCCTTGCTGCTCGGCGCCCGACTCGGTGTTCTGCTCAGAACTCAAGGCCCGCCTCCCGTGCCGCATCGGCGAGCGCCTTGATGCGGCCGTGATACTTGTAACCGCCGCGGTCGAAGCACACCTTGGAGACGCCCTTCTCCTTGGCGCGCTCGGCGATCGTCTTGCCGAGCAGCTTCGCCGCCGCGAGGTTGGAGCACTTCCCGCCGAGCTCGCCGCTGATCGTCTTCTGCAGCGTCGACGCGGCAACCACCGTCTTCCCGTCCTGGTCGTCGATGACCTGGGCGTAGAGGTACTTGTTGCTGCGGAAGACGCTCAGCCGGGGGCGCTCGGACGTCCCCTCGACCCGGCTCCGGAGCCGCTGATGGCGGCGGACCCGAGCAGTTCCCCTGTCGCGCTTCATGATCTACCTCGGCTCGGCGCCGTCCTCGCCGACGCGCCGCCCTCACGGGCGGCGCGCGGCTGGGCGCCGCCCCTCGTTACTTCTTCTCGCCGAAGGCCTTGCCGGCCTTCTTGCGGATGACCTCGCCCCGGTACCGGATGCCCTTGTTCTCGCCGTAGGGCGACGGCGGCCGGATCTTGCGGATCTCGGCGGAGAGCTGGCCGACGGCCTGCTTGTCGGCGCCGAGCACGCGCACGACGACCGGGCGCTGCTTGTCGATCTTGACCTCGAGCCCCTTGGGGATCTTGATCTTGACCTTGTTCGAGAAGCCGATGTCCAGCTCGAGCTCCTGGCCCTTGACGTCGGCGTTGTAGCCGGTGCCGTGGATCTCCAGGATCTTCTCGAAGGGCGTCTTCACGCCCGTGACCATGTTGGCCAGCAGGGCCCGCGTCATCCCGTGGAAGGCGCGGTGCTGCTTCGAGTCGCTCGTGCGGGTCACCGTGATGGTGTTGCCCTCGAGGCTGATCCCGACGCCGTAGGGGAAGGTGTGCTCGAGCTTGCCGCCAGGCCCCTCGATGGAGACCTTGCGCTGCGCGACGTTCACCTTCACGCCGGCCGGGACCTCGACGGGCTTCTTGCCGATGCGCGACATGGTTCCCTCAGTAGACCTGCGCGAGGACCTCGCCCCCGATACCGCGGGCGCGCGCCTCACGGCTCGAGAGCACCCCCTGCGACGTGGAGAGGATGTTGATGCCAAGCCCGTTCATGACGCGGAGCAGGTCCTTGGCCTTGAAGTAGACGCGGCGCCCGGGCTTCGAGACGCGGTCGATGCGCGAGATCACGTCCTCGCCCTCGGGGCCGTACTTGAGGTCGATCTCGAGCCACCCCTGCGCGCCGATGCCGTCGCCCGGCTTCGACTCCTGCGCGTGGTAGCCCGCGATGTAGCCCTCGCGCTTGAGGACGTCCGCCACCTGGACCTTCAGCGCGGAGCGCGGGATGCGCACCTTCTGCCGGCGGATCTGCAGGGCGTTGCGGATCTGGGTGAGCATGTCGGCGATCGGGTCGGTCATCATGGGATCAGGCCCTCACCAGCTGGCCTTCTTGACACCAGGGATGCGGCCCTGGAGGGCGAGCATCCGGAAGCAGATCCTGCAGATCGAGAACTTGCGGTAGTAGGCGTGGCGGCGCCCGCAGAGCTCGCAGCGGTTGTACCGCCGCGTGCTGAACTTCGGGGGGCGCTTCGCCTTGACCCGCTGAGACGTCTTGGCCATGGCGCGTGGGTCTCCTGTTGCCTACTGGATGATCTGCACGGGGAGGTTGGCGAACGGGAAGCCGACCAGGCGCAGCGTCTCGCGCGCCTCGTCGTCGCTCCCGGCCGTCGTGCAGACGACGACGTTCATGCCGTTGTAGAACTCGACCTTGTCGGCCCGGACCTCCGGGAACACGAGCTGGTCGGGCAGCCCCATGGCGTAGTTGCCGCGGCCATCGAACGACTTCGAGCTCAGGCCGCGGAAGTCGCGCAGGCGGGGCATGACCAGCGTGATGAGCCGGTCGAGGAACTCCCACATGCGCGGGCCGCGCAGCGTGACCTTGAGGCCCACCGGCATGCCCTGGCGCAGCTTGAAGTTCGCGACCGACAGGCGGGCGCGGGTCACCAGCGGACGCTGGCCCGTGGCGGTCTCGAGGTCCTCGAGCAGCGCCTCGAGCTTGCGCGGGTTCTCGTTGGCGTCGCCGATGCCCATGCTCACCACGACCTTGGTCAGGCGCGGCACGGCCATCTCGGCCTTGTAGCCGAACTGCTTCTTCAGCCCGGCGCGCACGACGGTCTCGTAGTGCTTCTTCAGGCGCGGCGGGGGGGCAGGCTCCGTCGGCTTGCCCTCCTTCTTCTTGCGGGGCTTCGCCTTGAAGTCGCCCTTGACGGCCTTGCCGCCGCCGCCGCCCTTCGGGGCCTTGGGGGCCTTCGTGGTCTTCTCGTCAGCCATCGTGTTTCCCTCGGGGAGGAGAGGCTAGCTCTCCTGGACCTTGCGCACCTTGCAGGCGGGGATGGGGAACTCGCGCTCGACCCGGCCGCCCTGCGGGTTCTGCTGCGTGCGCCGGAGGTGCTTCCAGCGACGGTTCACGCCCTGCACCACGACCTCGCCCTTGGCGGGGATGGCGCGCAGGACCTTGCCGGTCTTGCCCTTGTCGGCGCCGCTGAGCACCAGGACGTCGTCGTCCTTCTTCACGTGCAGCTTCTGCAGGTGCTTCGTCTCGGGCTTGCCGTGGACCTTCGCCGCGCGCAGGTAGCGCTTCTGGCCCTTTCCGGTGTGCGCCATGACCTACACGACCTCCGACGCGAGCGAGATGATCTTCGTGAACTTCTTCTCGCGCAGCTCGCGGGCGACGGCGCCGAACACGCGCGTGCCCTTCGGGTTCTTCGAGGCGACGTCGGCGAGGACGACCATGGCGTTCTTGTCGAAGCGCACCCAGCTCCCGTCGGGCCGGCGGTACTTCTTCTTGCAGCGCACCACGACCCCGCGGACGATGTCGCCCTTCTTCACCTCGGCGCCGGGCGTGGCCTGGCGCACGTGGGCGACGATGACGTCGCCCAGGCGCGCGATCCGCGTGTCCGACTTGCCGAGGACGCCGATCATCTTGGCCTTCTTGGCCCCGGTGTTGTCGGCGACGTCGAGCAGCGTCTCCATCTGGATCATGGCGTCAGCTAGCTCCCCGCGCGCTTGAGCACCGCGCCCAGGCGGTACTTCTTGAGCTTCGAGTAGGGACGGCACTCGAACACCGAGACGGTGTCGCCGACCTGCGCCTCGCCCTTCTCGTCGTGGGCGTAGACCTTGGTGTGGCGACGCACGTACTTGCCGTACTTCTTGTGCCGCTCGAGGCGCCCGATCTCGACGACGACGGTCTTCTGCATCTTCGTCGAGACGACCAGGCCCTCGAGGACGGTCCGGTCGCCGCGCTCCGGGTTGGCGTAGCGCCGCGCCGGGGCCGCCGGGGCGGCGGCCGCCTCGGGGGCGGCGGCAGGGGTGGTGTCGGGCGTGTCGGACATGGCTCGTTACTTCCCCTGCTTCGCGGCCGCGAGCTCGCGCTCGCGGAGGACCGTCTTGATGCGGGCGACGCGCTTGCGCAGGTCGCGGACCGTCGCCGTGTTGTCCACCGCCTCCATGGCGGTCTGGAAGCGCTTGCGGAACATCTCCTCGCGCGTGTCGTCGACGGCCTTCTTCAGGTCGTCGGTGGCGAGGCCCCGGATCTCCTCGAGGTTCACTGCGACCTCCTGGGCACGTAGCGGACCTTGACCGGCAGCTTGTGGGCCACGCGAGCGAACGCGCGCTTGGCCACCTCGGCCGGGACGCCCGCGATCTCCATGATCACGGTGCCGGGACGGACGGCGGCGGCCCAGTAGTCGGGCTCGCCCTTGCCCGTGCCCATGCGCACCTCGAGGGGCTTCGAGGTGAGCGGCTTGTGCGGGAACATGCGGATGTAGAGCCGGCCCTCGCCGCCCAGGTAGCGGCCGCAGGTGATGCGGCTCGCCTCGATGACCTGGGCCGAGACCCAGCCCGCCTCGAGGCACTGCAGCCCGTGGTCGCCGAAGACGACGCGGTTGCCGCGCCGGGCGAACCCCTTCATGTGGCCGCGCATCACCTTGCGGTGCTTGACGCGCTTCGGAAGCATGGCCATGGCTAGCCCTCCCCGCCGCCGTACTCGCCCATCAGCTGGGCGGGCTCGACGGTCGGCGCCTGCGGCTTGATCTTGCCGCGGTCGCCGTGCTTGCGCAGGCCGCGGAAGACCCAGCACTTCACGCCGATCGACCCGTGGGTCGTCACGGCGGTCGCGTGGCCGTAGTCGATGTCGGCGCGCAGCGTGTTGAGCGGGATCGAGCCCTCGTGGCTGTGCTCGGTCCGCGCCATCTCATGACCGCCGAGGCGGCCCGCGACCTTGATCCGGCAGCCCTTGGCGCCGGCGCCCATGGTCAGCTCGAGCGACTTCTTGATGACGCGGCGGAAGCTCATGCGCTTCTTCAGCTGCTCCGCCACGCCCTCGGCCACGAGCTGGGCGTCCAGCTCCGGCCGGTCGATCTCCTGGATCTTGAGGTCGACCTTCTTCTTGGTGATCTTCGCCAGGTCGTCCTTGAGCTTGTCGACCTTGGCGCCCTTGCGGCCGATGATCACGCCCGGGCGCGCCGTGCGGATGATCACCGTGACCTCGCCGCCCTCGGTCTTGCGCTCGATGTCGACGCGCGGGATGCCGGCGAAGCCGTACTCCTTCTTCACCGCGTCGCGGATCTTCTGGTCCTCGACGAGGAGGGGCCCGAAGTCCTTCTTCTTGGCGTACCAGCGCGAGCGCCAGTCCTCGGTGACGCCGACGCGGAACCCGGTGGGGCGAACCTTCTGTCCCACGGCTACTCCTCCGCCTTCTGCCGACGCGGGCGGAGGCGAATCGTCAGATGGGCGTAGAACTTGCGGTAGGGGTAGGCCGCGCCGCGGGCGCGGGGCCGCCACCGCTTGAGCCGCGGACCCTCATCCGCGTGGGCGTCGTGGACGTACAGGTCGTCCACGTCGACCGCGGGCTGAGGCTCGAGGACGTTCCCCGACGGGTCGCGGACGTTCTCGTCCTCGATCGCGCGGTCGGCGTTGGCGATCGCGCTCTTCAGCACCTTGTCGACCAGGAAGGCGCCGCGCTGGCGCATGTGCTTGAGCTGGTCGAGCGCCTCCGAGACCGGCAGGTTCCGGATGCGGTCCATGACCAGCCGCACCTTGCGCGGCGAGATCTTGGCGTAGCGGTGGAACGCCTTGAACTCGGCGGCGCTCTCCAGGTTGTTGCGCTTCTTCTCAGGCGGTCGCATGTCAGGCCGGCCCCTTGACCTTCTTGCCCGTGTGGCCGCGGAACACGCGCGTCGGCGAGAACTCGCCCAGCTTGTGCCCGACCATGTCCTCGACGATGAACACCTTGTGGAAGGTCTTCCCGTTGTGGACCTCGAACGTGTGGTTCACGAACTCGGGGACCACGGTGCAGCGGCGCGACCAGGTCTTGATCGGCGAGCTGTCGCTCGACGCCTTCTGCCGGAGGACCTTCCTCATCAGCTTGGCGTCGACGTAGGGCCCCTTCTTGAGCGAACGGCTCATGGGCTATGCCTTCCCCTGCGACTTGCGGCGGCTGCGGACGATGAACTTGGTCGAGCGCGCCTTCGGCTTGCGGGTGATCCCGCCCTTGGCCAGCGTGCCCTTCGGGCCGACCGGGTGGCGGCCGCCCGCGCGGCGACCCTCGCCGCCGCCCATGGGGTGGTCGTGCGGGTTACGGACCGACCCGCGCGAGATCGGGCGGTAGCCCATCCAGCGGTGACGGCCGGCCTTGCCGATCACGATCACGTTCTGCTCGATGTTGCCCAGCTGGCCGATCGTGGCCCGGCCCTCGATCGGCACCCGGCGCATCTCGCCCGACGGGAGCTGGATCGTGGCGTGGTCGCCCTCCTTGGCCATGAGCTTGATCATGGCGCCGGCGGCGCGGCCGAGCTGGCCGCCGCGGCCCGGCTGGAGCTCCACGTTGTGGATCACCAGGCCGGTGGGGATGTAGCGCATCGGGATGCAGTTGCCGACGCGCGGCTCCGCCTGCGGGCCCGACATGACCATCATCCCGACCTGCAGCTCGAGCGGCGCGAGGATGTAGCTCTTCTCGCCGTCGGCGTAGTGCAGGAGCGCGATGCGCGCCGTGCGGTTGGGGTCGTACTCGATCGAGACGACCTTCGCCGGCACCCCGTCCTTGCGGTTGCGCTTGAAGTCGACCAGGCGATAGATCGACTTGTGGCCGCCGCCGCGGTGGCGGGCGGTGACCACGCCGTGGTGGTTACGGCCGCCGGTCTTCTTGATCCGCTGGAGGAGGCTCTCCTCCGGGCGGTTGCGGTTCTTGTGCGTCAGCTCGGCCCAGTCGGAGACCTGGGCCCCGCGGCGGCCGGGCGACGTCGGGTTGTAGGTGCGGATGCCCATGCTAAGCCTCGATCTTCTGGCCCTCGGCCAGCCGCACCATGGCGCGCTTCCAGTCGGGCTGGGCGCTCCAGGTGTGCTTCATCCGCCGGGGCTTGCCCTTGCGCACCTGCGTGCGCACGGAGACGACCTTCACGCCCGGCCAGAGCTTCTCCACGGCCGAGCGGATCTGGACCTTGTTGGCCCGCATGTCGACCTTGAACGCGTAGACGTTGGCGTGCTCGGTCAGCCCGCTCACCTTCTCGGTGATGATCGGGCTCTTGATCACCTGGATGGCGTCGAGGTCCACGATCAACCCTCCCCGGCGGCCGCGGTCGCCTCGGCGCCGCGGACCTTGCTCGCGTCGGCCTTGCGCGTGCCCCTGGGCTTGCGCGGCCGCTGCACGGACTTCATGGGCTCGTTCAGCCGCTCGAAGGCCCCGGCCTCCATGACGACGTGCTTGTGCAGCAGCGCGTCGCGCGCGGTCAGCTCGTTCGAGGGCACGCAGCGCACGCGCTCGATGTTGCGCGCCGACTTGTAGACGTTCGGCTTCAGGCCGTCGGTGACGACGAGCACGCTCTGGTCGCCCAGGCCGAGGGCCTTGAGCGTCGCGACCATGGTCTTCGTCTTGGCCTCGTCGGCGAAGCTCGTGAGCAGGTGCAGCTCGCCGTCCTTGGCCTTGCCCAGGAGCGCGGCCCGCACGGCCCAGGCGCGCTGCTTCTGCGGCATCGTGTAGGAGTAGTCGCGCGGCTTGGGCGGGTGGATCACGCCGCCGCCGACGCGCGTGCCGCTCTTGCGGTTGCCCGCGCGCGCCCGGCCGGTGCCCTTCTGCCGGTAGAGCTTCTTCGTCGAGCCCGTGACCTCGGCGCGCGTCTTGGCGCAGTGGGTCCCCTGCCGCTTGTTGGCGTGGTACATGACCGCGGCGGCGTGGATGAGCTTGTTCTTGACGAAGCCGCCGAAGGCGGCCTCGTTCAGGGTGACGCTGCCCGACTCGTTGCCGGCGGCGTCGCGCTTCTTCAGCGTGATCGGCTCGATGCCCATGGCTTACCTGCCGTCTTCCGTGTGCGCGGCCTTAGCCGCGCACCGCCTTGCGCACGACCACGTAGCCGTTGCGCGGGCCGGGGATCGCGCCCTTCACGTAGAGGAGGTCATGATCGCCCTCGATCTTGACCACCTCGAGGTTGCGCACGGTGCGCCGGGCGGCGCCCATGTGACCCGGGAGGCGCTTGCCCCGGATGATGTTGTGACCGCTCTGGTTCTGGCCGATGGCGCCCGGCTCGCGGTGGTTCTTCGAGCCGTGGGTGGCCCGGCCGCCGCCGAACTTGTGGCGCTTCATGCAGCCCTGGAAGCCGCGGCCCTTGGTCGTGCCGATCACGTCCACGAGCTTCACGCCGTTGAACACCTCGCCGACCTTCAAGGTCGCGCCCGCCTCGGGCATCGCCTTGACGTCGTCGAGGCGGCACTCGCGCAGCAGGCGCTGCGCGGGGACCTTGTTCTTCTCGAAGTGGCCCAGCAGCGGCTTGTTCACCCGCGGGGTGCCCTTGCCGCCGTTGCGGGCGGGGAGCTCCTCGAAGCCGAGCTGGACGGCGGCGTAGCCGTCCTTGCCGTCCTTGGTCTTCACCTGGACGACGCGGCAGGGGCCGGCCTGGATGACGGTCACGGGCTGGACGTTGCCGTCCCTGTCCCAGACCTGGGTCATCGCCAGCTTCTTGCCGATCAGCATGGTCACCATGGCCCGCCTCGCTTACCCGGCCCCTAGGCCTTGACCGTGATGTGGACGCCGGCCGGCATGGTCACGAGCGTGATCGCGTTGACCGTCTTGCCGGTGGCCTCGGTGATGTCGATCAGGCGCTTGTGGGTCCGCATCTCGAACTGCTCGCGGGACTTCTTGTCCACGTGCGGCGAGCGGAGGACCGTGTAGCGCTCGATGCGGGTGGGCAGCGGGATGGGCCCCGACACCTTGGCACCCGTCTCCTTGGCCTTGTTCACGAGCTCCGCGGCCGACTGGTCGAGGATCTCGTGGTCGTAGGCCTCCATGCGAATGCGAATGCGTTCCATGTCTTCAGCCTGCCCACCGGGCGCCATCGCGCTCCCTCGAAGGGGCGCGCGGCGCCGCTTTAAATCCTGCAATTGCAGGGATTTATGTTATGTTGCTCGCGACGTGAAAGCGGAGATTATAGGGGCATCGTGCGGCGTGTCAATTCGGGGCCATCCGAAGTGGATGGCAATGACACTCGCGGTACCCGGGAGAGCTCCGTTCTCACGTCGGTCCCGGGGCGAAAGCCCCGGGCCGTCGTTCCCCCCGCGACTCGTCCTGCTGGCTGCAGGATGGTCTCGCAGGGTAAGCGCCCAAGGTTACGGGAGAGGAGGGCGCGCGTCAACAGGGAAGTGACGAGTTCGCCGGCCGGATGACGAGGACGGTTCACAACAGAGGAGCAGAGCGAGCAGAGGCGCCTCGTCGTTCGCTCGCGGGTCCCCGCTCCTCATGTCGTGGAGCCGTCGCTCAGGCCAGGTTACGGCCGTTGTAAGCGTCCTTGGAGTCCGAGGGGAGCGGCTCAGGCGTCAGCGGGGGAGGGCTGTGCAAACCGCCGCGCCCTGCGGGCGGTTTCGCACCCGAGGCGCTTGAACGATGCGGCAGCGGCCAGAGGGCTGGGAGCCCTGGGCAGAACAGAGTGGTCACCCTCCCGCCCTCTGCTCCCTCTGCTCCTCTGTTGTGAACCCTTGGCTCAGAACAGCTTCGGCCGCTTGCCCTCGGGCACGATGGCGTAGGTCCGCGGCTCGAGCGTGAAGTCCGCCCGCCCCTGGGTCTTGCTGCGGATGTCGGAGGCGTAGCCGAACATCTCGGCCAGGGGCACGGCGGCCACGATCCGGCGCAGGTCGCGCACGGCGGTCGACTCGAGGATCTCGCCGCGGCGGGCCTGCACGTCCTGCAGCACCGTGCCGAACAGGTCCTCGGGGACCTCGACCTGCAGGGTCATGACCGGCTCGAGCGACACCAGACCGGCGTCCTCGGCGGCGGCGTCCAGGGCGCGGCTGGCGGCCATGGCGTAGGCGGAGTCGACCGAGTCGGTGGGGTGGAACGAGCCGCCGGTGACGCGCACGGCCACGTCGATGAGCGGGTCGCCGTAGTCGCCGATGCCGCTCGCCTTGGAGCGGATCGCGTCCTCGACGCCGGGGCGGAACTCGTCGGGGAGGACCGCCTCGTCGAGGTCGAAGTCCACCGTCACCCCGCCCGGCGCGCCGGGGCGGGCCGCGAGCTCGAGCACGACGTGCCCGAACTGGCGCTTGCCGGCGACCTCCATGTCGACCTTGTGCTCGGCCCGGGCCGTCCCGCGCACGGTCTGCTTGTAGCTGACGCGCGGCTTGCCGATCTTGGCCTCGACGTTCCACTCGCGCTTGAGGCGGTCGGCGATGATGTCGAGGTGCAGCTCGCCCATGCCCGAGATCAGCGTCTGGCCGGTCTCGGCGTCCTGGCGCACGTGGAAGGTCGGGTCGTCCTTCGCCATGTGGCCGATCGCGTCGTTGAGCTTGTCGCGGTCGGCCGTCGACTTCGGCTCGACCGCCATCGACACGACCGGCAGCGGGAAGGTGATCGCGCCGAGGAGGATCGGGCTGTCGGGGTCGCACAGGGTGTCGCCCGTGCGCGTGAAGCGCAGGCCGATGACGCCGACGATGTCGCCGGCCGTGGCCAGCTCGGTCTCCGACTTCTTGTTGGCGTCGACGATGTAGAGCTTGCCCAGCCGCTCCTTCTTGTTGCCGCGCACGTTCAGGAGCTGGTCCGAGCCGTCCGAGGTGCCCGAGTAGATGCGCAGGTAGCACATCTCGCTCGTCGGGCTGGAGATCGTCTTGAACGCCAGGGCGCAGAACGGCGCCGTCGGCGACGGGTTGCGCTCCGCCTCCAGCCAGTCCTCGACGTCCTCGCCGCCGGTCTTCACGCCGCGCTTGCTCTTGGGGCGCTTGCCCTTCACCGCCGGCCGGTCGGTCGGGCTCGGCAGGTAGTGGCAGATCGCGTCCAGCAGCGGCTGCACGCCCTTCTGCCGGAACGAGGCGCCGCAGAGGACGGGGAAGGCCTTGAGGGCGAGCGTCACGCGGCGCAGGGCGGCGCGCAGGAAGGGCGCGTCCATCTCCTGCTCCTCGAGGAAGCGGTTGCCGACCTCGGCGTCGAGGTCGGCCAGGCGCTCGATGAGCTGCTCGCGGTAGAGCTGCGCCTCGTCCTGCACCTCCTCGGGGATGTCGCCCTCGACCGGCGGCGGCGGCGGGTCGCCCGGGGCCCACGTCCAGGCGCGCATGGTCAGCAGGTCGACGACGCCGCGGAACTCCTTCTCGGCGCCGATAGGCACCTGCACCGCCAGCGGCGTCATCCCGACCAGGCGGGCCTCGATGTCCTGCAAGGCCTCGTAGAAGCTCGCCCCGCTGCGGTCGAGCTTGTTCACGTAGGCCATGCGCGGGACGCGGTAGCGCGTCGCCTGCCGCCAGACCGTCTCCGACTGCGCCTGCACGCCGGCGACGCCGCAGAACACGCCGATCGCCCCGTCGAGCACCGAGAGCGAGCGCTCGACCTCGGCCGTGAAGTCGATGTGGCCCGGGGTGTCGATGATGTTGATCCGGTGCTGCTCGCCGCCGGGGGGCGTCCAGTGGGTCGTCACCGGCGCGGCCACGATCGTGATCCCGCGCTCCCGCTCCTGCGGCAGGTAGTCGGTGGTCGTGTTGCCCTCGTCGACCGACCCGATCCGGTGCTGCTTGCCCGAGTAGAAGAGGATCTGCTCGGTGGTCGTCGTCTTGCCCGCGTCGATGTGGGCCATGATCCCGATGTTGCGGATGCGCTCCAGCGGGAAGCGGGCGGACTTGTCCTTCTTGGCCACTAGCGCGCTCCGGTGAGAGAGTCAGGACGAACCACGGAGGGCACGGAGGACCCGAGAGCAGGTCCCTCCGCGGACTCCGTGGTGGTGATCTCCAGCGGTGGATGGGACCCGGGACGTGCGCCGTGTCCAGCGATGTCCCCGTACGCACCGACGCCCCCGCGCCCTGCGAGCAGGGGAGGCGGGGGCGCGGCGTGACCTGATGGGCCGGGTTGCACGACTACCAGGTGAGGTGCGCGAACGCCTTGTTGGCCTCGGCCATCTTGTGGACGTTGTCGCGCGTGGCCATGGCCGTGCCTTCCTTGCGGTAGGCCATGATGAACTCGTCGGCCAGGCGCTTGAACATCGGCCGGCCCTTCTTCTTCCTGGACGCCTCGAGGATCCAGCGGATCGCGAGGGCCGTGGCGCGCTTCTTCTTCACCTCCATGGGGACCTGGTAGGTGGCGCCGCCGACGCGGCGCGAGCGGACCTGGATGAGCGGCTTCACGTTGACGACGGCCGCCTCGAACACCTCGAGGGGCTCCTTGTCCTTGATCCGCTTCGCGATCTCGTCCATCGCGTCGTAGAAGATCTGGTAGGCGACGCGCTTCTTGCCGTCCTCCATGATGCAGTTGACGAACTTCGTCACCAGGACGTGCTGGTAACGGGGGTCCGGCTGGACGAAGCGGGCGGGCGACTTGAACTTGCTGGGCATGGTCTCGTGCTCCTGAGCGCTCGCTAGGCCTTCGGGCGCTTGGCGCCGTACTTCGAGCGGCCCTGCTTGCGCCCGTCGACGCCGAGCGCGTCGAGCGTGCCACGGATGATGTGATAGCGGACACCGGGCAGGTCGCGGACGCGGCCGCCGCGGACCAGCACGATGGAGTGCTCCTGGAGGTTGTGCCCCTCGCCGGGGATGTAGGCGGTGACCTCGCGGCCGTTGCTCAGGCGCACGCGCGCGATCTTGCGCAGCGCCGAGTTCGGCTTCTTCGGGGTCATCGTCTTGACCTGGAGGCAGACCCCGCGCTTCTGCGGGCAGCCCTCGAGGACCGGCGACTTGGAGCGGCCCTTCTGGACCTTGCGGGGGCTCCTCACGAGCTGGTTGATCGTCGGCATGGCCAACCTTCGGCTGAACGTTCCTGCCTGCGAGCCCCGGCGGCGCTCACGCGCGCGCACAGGGCCGCCGGACTCGACCGGGCTTATGTCGTGCTCCCGCCAGGGTTCACACGCGATCCGCGCGCGGACGCCAGGCGTAGAAGGGCCGCATTATACGCACGCCTTGAGCCGTGACCAGCCCCAAGTTCCCGATGAGTTTCTCGACGAGCTCCCGAGGGAGGTCGGGATGGGGACCGGGACCCCGCGTCCACCCCCCCCGAAATCGCGCGGGAACGGCCTGCTACGCGGCAGAGCGCGTCTTGCCAAGCGGCAGGTGGGGGGCTAAATCCCATCTATACCCCCTGCCGGTCTTCCGGCACCTCGCCGCCCCTGTCTCGTGCTCCCCGAGGCGCCGGAACTCTGCTGAACACCAGGAGTTGGAGCGTCATGAGGCACCCCCCCGACCGCCTGCGCAACGTCGCCTTCGTCGGCCACGCCGACTCCGGGAAGACGAGCCTGATCGAGGCCATCCTCCACCGGACCGGCGCCACGACCCGCCTGGGCTCGGTCACGGCCGGGACGACGGTGACCGACTTCGAGCCGGAGGAGAAGGCCAAGCAGCACTCCTTCTACACCGCCGTCGCCCACGCCAGCTCCGAGGGTTACGGCCTGAACCTGATCGACACCCCCGGCTACCCCGACTTCTTCGCCGAGGCGACCTGCTCGATCCTGGCCGCCGACATCGCCTGCATCGTCGTCAACGCCCGCACGGGGGTGGGGCTCAACACGCGCAAGGCCTGGAAGCTGGCCAGCAAGCACGGCCTCGCGCGCATGATCGTCGTCAACAAGATGGACGCCGACAACGTGGAGCTCGACGCCCTCGTGGCGCAGCTCCAGGAGGCCTTCGGCAAGCGGTGCGTCTGGTTCCGCCGGCCGAAGGGCGTGGGCGCGAAGTACGCCGGGAACGAGGACGCCCTGGCGCCGGGCTCCGACCAGCGCGAGGCGATCGTCGAGGCCGCCGTCGAGACCGACGAGGCGCTCATGGAGAAGTACCTGGAGCAGGGCGCGATCAGCGACGAGGAGCTGGCCCGCGGGATCCTGGCCGGCTGCCGCAGCGGCGACCTCGTGCCCATGGTGGCCACGTCGGCGCTCCAGGAGCTCGGCGTGGACGACGTCCTCGAGGTGCTCCGGCGCTACATGCCGGGGCCGCTCGACGCCGCGCCGCGCAAGGGGGTGAAGGGCGAGGTCGTGCGGCCCGAGGGGCCGTTCCTGGCGCAGGTGTTCAAGGTCGCGATCGGCGACCACGGCGCGCAGAACTACGTCCGCGTGCTCTCGGGCGAGGCCACGTCGCACGGCGCGATCGTCAACCTGTCGACGGAGGGCAAGGAGGAGCGCACGCACGACTTCCAGCGGCCGCAGGGCAAGGCGCTCGAGCCGCTCGACAAGCTCGTCGCGGGCGACATCGCGATCATCCCCAAGCTCGACACGCTGCACACGGGCGACACGATCAGCGCGCCGGGCGGCGCGCAGGTCGTGCTGCCGCGGCCCGAGGTGCCCGAGCCCATGGTCTCGCTGGCGGTGACGCCGAAGAGCCGCGCCGACGAGACGAAGCTGCGGCCGGCGCTCGACCGGCTGCAGCGCGAGGACCTGTCCTTCCAGACGGCGCGCAACGAGGAGACGCACGAGCTGATCGTGCGCGGCATGAGCACGCTGCACCTCGAGACGGTGCTCCACCGCATGAAGGAGCGCACGAAGGTCGAGGTCGAGCACCACCTGCCGCGGATCGCCTACCGCGAGACGATCCGCGCCCGGGGCGACGCGCGCTACCGGCACAAGAAGCAGTCGGGCGGCGCGGGCGAGTTCGGCGAGGTGGCGCTGCGGGTGATCCCGGCCGAGCGCGGCGAGGGCTTCGTGTTCGCCAACGAGGTCGTCGGCGGCGCGATCTCGGGCAGCTACATGCCGGCGATCGAGAAGGGCATCGTCGAGGCCATGCAGGAGGGCGTCGTCGCGGGGTTCCGCTTCGTCGACGTGCGCGTCGAGGTCTACGACGGCAAGGAGCACCCCGTCGACTCGAAGGAGGTGGCCTTCAAGAAGGCGGGCCGCGGCGCCTTCCGGCAGGCGGTCGAGCAGGCGAAGCCCGCCCTGCTCGAGCCGGTCATGCTGGTCGAGATCACGGTCCCCGAGCAGCACACGGGCGACATCATGGGCGACCTGGCCCGGCGCCGCTCGCAGCCGCAGGGGATGGACCAGACCGACGACGGCACCGTGATCCGGGCCCTGGTCCCCGAGGCGGAGCTCCAGACCTACTCGCAGGACCTGCGCTCCATGACCTCGGGCGAGGGCGTCTTCCACATGACCTTCGACCACTACGAGTTCCTGCCGCCCGACAAGGCCGCGCCGCTCATCGCGGCGCACCGCCGCGCCGCGCCGGGCGAGTAGCGCCTAGAGGGCCGGCCGGAAAGCCGCTTCGCGGCCTTCCTGCCGGCCCTCTAGCCTCATCGCTGATGCCGGGGGATCCGTGTGCTCGGCCGCTGCATCTCACATTTCGAGGACTTACGGTGGATCGGCGGCCGAGCACAGGGACCCCCGGCCGGAGTCGGCCCGGCCCGGCCCGTCCGAGGCAGCTGCCTGGCGCGTTTCCGGCCGGGCCTCTAGGCCTCGCGGCCTGCCCGCGCGTCGGGTATGCACGAGGCCATGAGCCCACGCGCGCGGCGGCCGCGGTTCCCCGTCGAGCGAGCCCTCGACCTCCTCGAGGAGGAGGCGAGGGGCTGGGCGGCGCCGGTGGTCACGTTCATCGCGCAGGCGGCGGACGACCCGTTCCAGGTGCTCGCCTCGTGCCTCCTGTCGCTGCGCACGCGCGACGAGACGACCAACGCGGCCAGCCAGCGCCTGTTCGCGCGCGCCGCCACGCCGGCGTCGCTCCTGGCCCTGCCCGAGGCCGAGGTGGCGCGGCTGATCTACCCGGTGGGCTTCTACAAGACGAAGGCCCGCACCCTGCGCGCGGTGGCCGCCGCCCTGCTCGAGCGGCACGGCGGCGCCGTGCCGGCGGACGAGGCGGCCCTCCTGGCGCTCCCGGGCGTGGGGCGCAAGACCGCGAACCTCGTCCTCGGCCAGGCGTTCGACGTGCCGGCGATCTGCGTCGACACCCACGTCCACCGGATCCCGAACCGCTGGGGCCTGGTGAAGACGAGGACGCCGGAGGAGAGCGAGCGCGCCCTGCAGCGCGTCGTCCCCGAGCGCTCCTGGGTGCGGCTCAACCCCGCGCTCGTGGCCTTCGGGCAGACGATCTGCCACCCGACCTCGCCGCGCTGCAGCCAGTGCCCCGTGGCGGCCTGGTGCGCGCGCGTGGGCGTCACGCGGAGCCGCTGACGGCGGACGTCGTCAGGCGCTCACGGCGGCCGACGCTCGTCCTGATGTCCACGTCCGGGCGCGGGACCCTTGCTCCGATCCGCAGTGAGGCACCTGTCGCCCTCGCTCCGGCCGCTTCGCGGCCTTCGCTCGGGGATGGCGCCACCCTCGAGCTGCTCGCTTCGCTTGCAGCTCACAGCGGCCGTCGCTCGTGTTGATGTACACGTCATGGAGCGCGGCCCGAGCTCCGATCCGCAGTGAGGCACCTGTCGCCCTCGCTCCGGCCGCTTCGCGGCCTTCGCTCGGGGATGCGCGCCACCGCTCGATCTGCTCGCTTCGCTCTCAGATCAAGCGGTGAGCGCGGTCAGGCGGGAGCGCGGTCAGGCGCCGCGCCCGAGCACCTCGTCGACCTCGCGCAGGAGCGCGAGGCGCCGCTCCAGTTCGGAGTGGTCGGCGCGCCCGCGCACGATCGCCTCGCGCACGGCCTCGAGCAGGCCCGTGAGCGCCGGGCGCAGCGCGCGGCGCGCGAGCGCCGGCGTGATCGCGCGCGCGTGCGACTCGACCCGCCACGTGGCGCCGGTCACCGGCGGGCCCTCGGTCCAGGAGCCCGAGACCGTCAGCTCGACCAGCGCGCCCTCGGCGTCGAGCAGGAGCATGTCGCCGCGGTGGCTGATCCGTCCGCCGGCGGCGCGGTCCTGCTGGAAGTTCTGGGCCAGGACCACGCCCTCGACGCGGTGCGCCTCCGTGTCGTCGGCGCGCCACGGCTCGCGCACGACCACCGGACGCGCCAGCCGCGGAAGGAGCGGCCGGACCTGCTCGAGCACGCGCTCGAGCGCCTCCGCCTCGTGCCCGGCCACCTCCTCCTCGAGGGACGCGAGGTCGTCGGCCAGCGTGGAGAGGCGCTGCAGCCCGCGCAGGAACGTGTCGAGGACCTTGAGCGCGGCGGGCGGGGACGTCACGGGCGGTAGTTGACGGCGGCGGCGGGAGCGCGTCAAGCCCCTGCCGCCGGTTCCCATGACGCGCGCGCGCCCGCCAGACCGGCGCGATCACGGCAGGGCCCACCATCGACACGCCAGGCCACGGGGGGAACGGAGCCGCGAGCGAGGCGAGGTCGCGGAGGCCGAGGCGCTGCGGCCGCAGCCGTCGATCAGTCCAGGATGCCCATGGCCACGAAGCGCACCTCCTGCTCGAGGGTCAGCACCTCGCGCAGGGCGGCCTGGGCGGCGGCCAGCTCGAGCCGCTGGAACTCCTCGGCCTGGCGCAGGACGTCGACGCGCTGCCGCACCTCGTGCTCGCGGGCGCCGCCCTCGAGGGCGTTGCGCAGGTCGTCGCGGCGCACCTTGCGCCCCTCGTTGAGCCCGATCCGCAGGTCGACGACCCGCTCGACGAGCTGCATGACCACGACGGTCTCGTCGGGGCCGAGGAACAGGGCCCGCTCGGCCTTCGAGAGCACGATCCGCCGCGAGAGCGGCGGCGGGTCGAACAGCTCCGTCGGGTCCTCCCAGGCGCGGCGCGTCTGCTCCATGCTCTGGGCCCGCCGGTCGAACTGATCGACCAGGAGCTCGAACTCGCGCTGCTGGTCGGGGCTCAGCACCGCGTTGATGCGCTCGGCGACCTTGACGCGCACGTCCTCGAACGTCGAGCGCATGCGCTCCATGTCGGGCATGCCGCGCTCGGGGTTCCACAGCTCGGCGGCCTGCCGGAACGCGTCCCGCACCGACTCGTCGAGGATCGTCTTGATCTTGCCCCGCTGCGACGGGTCGAGGTCCAGCTCGCGCGCCAGCCACTCGACCGCCTCCTCGCTCCACTGCGGGTTGGCCCACGGCGCGCCGCCGCCGCCGCGGCGCTGCTCACCCTCCCCCTGCGGGCGGGGAGCCGGCGGGTCCTGCGCCAGGGCAGGGGCGGTGAGGGCCAGGGAGACCAGGAGGAGCCATGCAGGGGCGCGCGTCATGTCGTCCACTCCGTGAGTCGGATCCGCGGTCGGCGGCTCGCCTGCTGGATACGCTCGGGATCCCCGACCGTTGGACCGGAGCGGACCGGAGCGGACCCGGAGCGGACCCGGAGTCACCGGCCGCCGAAGAGCTTGCGGAACCAGGCCATGACCCCCTGCCCGTCGCCCTCGGGCCTGGCGCCGACCACCGTGGCGACGCACTCCGCGCACACGAACTCGTCGTCGATCCGGTCGAGGCAGGCGCGGCAGAGGAGGTCCGAGCAGCGGGTGCAGGCGGCGACGACCGGCCGCGCGGGGTGCTGCCGGCAGCGCTGCGCCTCCTCGCCCTCGCTCGACATCATGACCTTGAGCTCGGCCGACTCCATGAGCCGGCGCTGGAACTCGGTGTCGTCGAGGTCCGGCTCGCCGGGGAGCTCGAGCGGCAGGTCGACCTCGTGGGCCTCGGCGCGCGGGTCGTAGAGGATGTCGCCGCACTGCTTGCAGCGCAGCCGCCACGGGCCGACCCGGCCCGTGTCGATCGTCCGCAGCACGCCGCATCGGCACCGCACCTGCAGCCGCACGCCGGCATCGTGGCACACCGGGGCCCCCGTCCGCCAGGTGGCCTGCCGCCAGGTGGCCTGCCGGGGCCGGCCCGCGGTAGGATGCGCGCGCGAGGTCTCCAGGGTGCCCGAGCTCGTCCACGACTGCGGCAAGCGGGTCCGCTTCCCCTCGGGCACCGAGGGGCGCCGCGGGCGCTGCCCCCACTGCGGCGGCAGCGTGTCGGTCCCCGAGGCCGCCGAGAGCGGCCTCGCCCCGCTGCCGCCGATCCAGCTCCACCCGCCGCCGAACTGGGACGAGTACCAGGCCTACCTCGAGGACCGGGGCCCCCCGCCGCGCAGCCCGCTCATGCCCCACAACCTCATGCTCCAGGCCGAGGCGGACGAGCGCTGGGAGCGCCAGGCGGAGGTGCGGCCCTCGCGCTTCAGCTGCCCCGCCTGCCGGGCGCGGATCAACATGGAGCAGGTGATCTGCACCGGCTGCGGCGTCGACTTCCGCACCGGCTACACGGTCGACCGCAGCGCCAAGCTCAACGAGAAGGGCCTGGCCTACCTCGAGCAGATCCCCTGGCTCGACGACGCGCGCCGGCGCATGGACGACGAGGGCGACGCCGACGAGGACGGCAAGCCGGGCCGCTTCAGCGGCAAGGCGCCGCGGCCGCGCAAGCGCCGCCTGTGAGCGGAGGCTCCCGATGACGCCGAAGGAGTTCGTCGCCAACCTGCTCGCCGAGGTGAAGCTCGCCGAGAAGCGCCTGGAGAAGGCGCGCGAGCGGCTCGCGCCGCAGGCCGAGCGCATCAAGGCCGCCCTGCGCGCCGGCGACCGGGCGGCCGCGGAGAAGCTCGCCCTGGCCTACGAGCAGGCCAAGGACGACGCCGCCCGCGCCGAGGCCGACGTGGCCCGCGCGAAGGAGGAGCTCGACGAGGGCAAGCGCAAGGCGTCTGACGCCGAGCGCAACGCCCGCACCCTGCGCACGGCCCAGGCGCTCGGCGGCGCGCTCGGGGCGTTCGGCGAGGCCATGGGCACCGTCGACGCCGCCGAGGACATGCTGCGCCGCCTCGAGGAGGAGGCCGCCCTGTCGGAGGCGCGCGCCGACCTCGCCCTCGAGGCGGCCGGCGAGCCGCCGCCACCCCCGCCCCCGCCGCGGCCCGAGGACCTGCTGAAGGAGTTCGAGTAGGTGACCGACCCGGCGCCGCCCG